>JAUUZS010000071.1 GCA_030589835.1 Cyclobacteriaceae bacterium | reverse complement strand
AATTAATTGATAAAAATAATTCTTTTGCTTAGCTTTTACTTTGTTGATTCTGTATATTTTCAAGGAATTTTTAGAGAGAATGAATTGTTGTTTTTTTTCAACTTATAATTAATACCTCCTCAAACTTATGTCGGAAAATATTGTGCTTGTGCAGGCATTGGCAGAACTGGCTTATTCGATAGCTCTAGCTGATGGAAAATTAGAAAAAAAAGAAAAAGAGGCATTTGACAAAATCATTGTATCGGAATTTGGCGAAAAAGCTTTATCAGCGAAAAACAGATTTGCAATCCTTGAAGAAGATACTATGCCAAACATAGAACATTCTTTCCGGTATTCGATGTTTGCAATCAAATCGAATAAAATGTGTTTTGATGAAGCACTAAAAGAGAAATTTACGAACGTGATTGAGGGAATAGCTAATTCAGTAACCGGAATTAGACAGCCAGAAAGACGGTTAATCGATCAATTCAAGAAAGAAATTGAGTTGTTTTAGTGTGCCAAATGCTACAGGGGTTTACACTAATGATTCCAGATTTCCCAGGACTTTTCGGCTTGTAATTCCAGCATTTGAAGACCATTTTTTATCGATGCATTATGCTTTTTCCCTTCAGCCAGGAACTTTGTTTCGGCAGGATTGTAAACCAGATCATAAAGGCAAAATTTTTCATTGAGCCTCTCATAATCAATCGCTGGCATGTCATTTATATTTGGCGACATTCCCAATGGTGTGGTATTTATAATTAATTTATGTGTATCCATCACCTCTTTATGGTTTCTTAATTCTTCATAAGAAAGATCTCCTTTTGCCGCATCTCTTGATACTTTCAGAAAAGGAATGGATAAATCATTTAACACTGCAAGTACTGCTTTTGCTGCCCCGCCGACACCCAGAATTAATGCTTTGTGCTCTTCTGATTCTGGAAGCCAGTTTTTCAGCGAAGTCCTGAAACCATAATAATCAGAATTATATCCCGTTTTTTTTCCATCCAAATCAATTTTTACCACATTTACGGCTCCGACCTTTTTGGCGCTGTGGTCAAAATCATCCATGTAATTCATGATTTCGTGCTTATACGGTATGGTCACGTTAAAGCCCTTAAGGTTCTTCAATTGAAATACATCCTTAACGAGATCGATTTTTTTTATCTCAAAAAGATCATATTGACAATGGTCAATGTTTTCTTTTTGAAATTTATCACTAAAGTATTTTTTCGAAAAGGAATGACTTAAGGGAAATCCGATAAGTCCATATTGCTTTATCATCTGTTTGGTTTTTTATCTCACGGCAATTATCACCAAAGTACTAAAAAATAATAGACCAACATGAAGGATTGAATTACAAGAGGTTATTATTTATAAAATGCTAAATCTATAATGAGTGATTTATTTTTATTGTTTGTTGGCGGCTTTTTCGAAAATCCAGATTGAAACAATTCCAATAATCATCAAAATTATTGCGATCCAGACTTCATTAGTCATTGTGTCTGGTATAAATCGGTCGTATCCCTGAATGATTTTCTCTCCATTTTTTAGTATAGCGTTCCCAGCTTCGTCATGCCGGTAAAGTTCATTTTTCCATGGCCACAAAATAGCAAGTGACCCCAGGATAAACCCTGTTAATATTGATATTGTCTGATCTTTAAATTTCTGGTATACCCAACTCAGCAAATGCGAAAACATAATCAATCCGACAACTGTCCCAATTGCTACAGGAAAGAGGATCCTTATTTCTAAATTACTCACTGCCTGGATCATTACTAACTCGTAATTGCCAAGTAATATAAGCACAAATGATCCTGACAGGCCGGGTAAAATCATGCTGCATATAGCGACAACACCACAAATAATCAAGTATAAAAAGGAATCGTTCTGTGTTGCAGGGCTGAGCGTAGATAAGGCTATTGCAATAGCAGTTCCGACTATAAACGTTGCAATAACACTCATGCCCCATTTCTCGATTGTTCTTCCTACAAAATAAACGGATGCCAAAATAAGCCCAAAGAAAAATGCCCAAACGTATATAGGATAATTAGCAAACAGAAATCCCAGTATTTTAGCGAGGCTAAAAACGCTTACCAAAGCACCAGAAAATACCGCAATTAGAAAAAAAAGATCTGTGTGTTTAATGAAATCCCTAATTTTAAATTTCAGTAAGAGCTGAACTGCTTTTAAATCGAACGATTTAATCGAATCAATTAAATTTTCGAAAATTCCAGTAATCAATGCAATGGTTCCTCCTGAAACTCCCGGTATTACATTCGCTGCACCCATACCCATTCCCTTTAAAAAGAGCTGTAAATAGCCTTTAACATTTCTCATAGATACGACTGTGTCAGAAGATAAATTTGCTTTGGTAAGGTGTTTAGCTTTGGTTTAAAAAATGGCTGAAGGTATCTCCTCTCAGGCCAAGGCGAATGGTTTCAAGAGGTATCATTTCACTTGGCGCTATAGTCCCCAGGTTTACATTACATCCCAGCAATTTAATAAACCAAACCTGCTGCGCTTTTAGTGGCGCTTCCCAAATGATACTCTCGAAAGGGATTTTTGTTAAGATTTCTTCTACTAATCCCGATCTTACTTCCCCACTTGATCTAAATAATCCTACATTACCACTTTCTCTGGCTTCGCCTATCACTTTCCAAGCTCCGGCCTCAAGTTCTTCCTGCATCAACTTTATCCATTTGTAAGGTGGTATAATTTTATCTACATCTTTCGATCCTACTTCAGATAATACCGTAACTTTTTTAGATAACTTGCTTACGTAATCGCATTTTAAATCATGATCCAGATCGATTGACCCATCAGAGACCTCGGCGTAATCCAAGTCATATTTTTCCAGCACCTTGACATATTCGTCAAATTGACCTCTCACAATAAATGCTTCGAAAAGAGTCCCTCCAAAATAAACCGGGATACCAGCTTTCTGATATATTTTGATTTTCTCCTTTAAGTTAGGAGTGACATAAGATGTCCCCCAACCGAGTTTAACGATATCAATATAATTGCCAGAAACACTGATGAAATCTTCAACTTCCCTTATGCTCAGGCCTTTGTCCATTGCCATGGTGACCCCAAACTCACGGGGCTTCTCTGTCCTTTTTGGTATTTCGCTTAATAAATAATTCATTTATAATTCTTTCTAAATTGTTCAATAATTCTAAAAAGTGCTTTTTGTGTTTCTAATTTTGGTATAAATTCCAGGAGATCAATATGCTTATCATAATTGAGTACCAGTCCATTTTCTAAATGATTATATGCTTCTTTATATTTTCCGACTGCAAGTAGATAAGCGGTCGCCCTGTAATAAAGTTCAGCTTCTTCCGGAATCTCGTTTAGCGCATTTAATATTATATCCAATGCTTTTTCAAATTCCCCCTGTTCGTAATAGACGAATGACCAATCCAAAAGAGTTCCTAAATCTTCCGGATTTAACATGCTCGCCTCTTCGTAAGCATCCAGGCTGGAGACCAAATTGCCCACTTGAAATTCAACTTCAGCAATCTGCTTCCAATATATAAAATTCTCGCTATCGAGCTTCAATGCCCGATTTAAAAAATGAATTGCTTCATACCATTTATCTTGCCTGGCAAGGCACTTGCCTACGCCGTACCATGCTTCATCATAAAACGAATCTATTTTTACTGCCTTTTGGTAATATTTTACAGCCAGGTCGTACTGTTCAATCTTTTCATACGTCTCAGCCAAGCTGCAATAAATTTCTGCACTTGCTCCTTCAATTTCAAGTGTTTTTTTATAGGCGTCTAGGGCCTGAGGAAGTTTCTCAAGATTAACGAACGTTTTTCCCAAATTAAAAAATGCCGAGGCAAAACTCTCATCAATAATTGTGGCATATTCGTATGCTTCGATTGCTTCATCAAATTTCTCAAGCTTATTGTAAACAATGCCCAAATTGTACCAGGCGTAATGCGAGTAAGGATCCTGGTCAATAAATTTTTTATAATAGGAAATACTATGTTCTAATTGACCGGTAATATCCAGACAATAGGCTAGTTCATACAGGGCATTTTCATGTATAATATCCAACTCAATTGATTTTTTATAATAATCAATGGCTGTGCTATACTTAAACGCATTCTGATATGCGAAGCCTATTTGATAATACAAATCCGCTTTATATTCGCTAAAAGGAATGGCCTCTTGATAACTTTTTATCGCCTTTTCGTATAAGCCCTGGATTAAAAAAATATTCCCTTTCATCGTGAAAATCTCCGGATCATTCGGTTGTAGGGCCATTGCCTTTTCCAGTATGCCCAGGCTTTGATCAAATTTTTCCAGGTTGGTCAATATCTGGGCTTTTTCGATCATCAGGGTAATCGAATATGGATATTGTTCAATGGCTATGGAACAAGCCGTTAATGCCATTTTATTTTTGCCTTGCTCCATATAATGACCTACGATTTCTTCGAGTTGTTCTATTTTGTAAAATTCCAACGTATGGTTTTTTACTTGTGTTTCAAAGGTTTTAATTAATGTATTCAACTCACCCTTTCTCTTAAAATCCTCACTCATCATCTAAGTCAAATTTATAATGTGACCACGCCTGCAATTTGGCAAAAAAAACTAAAATCGAAAAATAGATTGCAGAATTATTAAAATAGACAAGCTCCATCACTACTATAGGAGTGAAGGATTTAGAATATTTGGGGCATTAAAGTACTTGATATGTTTATCCTTTATCCTTTTTGAAATCTCGTCGGCCTGAAATGCACTATGGCAATCGGTTCCAATAAAATCAATCATATTATCTTTTAGGAGTTTTAAGGCAAATTTTTTGGTCTCTATCGAATAAAATCCAATCAGTGATAGCATGTTCATCTGAAACAGGAGATTCATATTTCTCAATTTTTCGATCAGTTGCTGGTTGCCATGCAAATAATTATACCTCTCCGGATGTGCTAAAATTGGCTGATACCCCTGTGCGTTCATATTAAAAATGGCCTCTTCCAGAAATGCCGGTTTGCTAAAGAAAGATGTCTCAAAAAGTAAATATTTATCGCCGAATGTTAGCAGACTTTCCTGTCGAGAGAGCCTCGCCAACAGGTGTTCATCCAAATAATACTCCGCAGCCGCTTCTAGTTCTATTTCTATTTCGTGCTTTTCAATAAAAGCTTTTGTTTCTCCCAATTTGCTGATTATATCCGCATCCGTATTTTGGTAGTAGTCACTCATCACATGAGGTGTAGTGATTACTTTTTTATACCCGAGCTCTTGAAATAATTTTAGAATATAAACCGTTTCCTCCATTGATTTCACTCCGTCATCAAGCCCCGGAAGAAGGTGTGAATGAAAATCTACCAACAACGGTAGGTTTTTGATTTTTTGTTTGCTTCTAAACAAATTAAACATACTGCCTATCAGGATTGGAATATACGTAAGAATTTACTCTTTTTTGATGGTGCCTTCTCCTCGTAATACCCAGAACCACTGCCATAACCATAACCATAGCTGTATTTTCCATTTGAGGAATTTTTCAAGGAATTAAGTATTAAGGAAAGATTTTTCAATTTATGAACTTTCACCAATCGATTAATATTCTTTACAAAGGCCTTTTTGGAATAATCTGCTCTCACTATATAAATCGGAATACTGGCAATTTTCAGTGCATGCACGCCATCGGTCACCAAGCCTACAGGCGGGGTGTCAATAATTATGGTATCATATTTTTCCTCTAAATATTTCATCAACTCCTCAAACTTTCCCCCTAAGATAAGTTCTGAAGGATTTGGCGGTATCGGCCCTGCAGGTATATAATCGAGATTTTCCATTATTGTTTCATGTATGCACTCATCTACCTGATGTTTATTTATCAAAATTGTGCTTAATCCTTTACTGGGATCAGTACCTTCAAAGACTTCATGAAATCGTGGCTTTCGCATGTCCAAATCAATCAAAACGACTCTTTTATTGAGCAGGCTTATAATTCCTCCTAAATTTGCCGCTACAAATGTTTTCCCTTCACCGCTGACTGTACTTGTTATTGCGATAATAGTTTTCTTGTCATGGCCATTCAAAAATTCAAGGTTGGTCCGTATTGATCTGAAAGCCTCACTAATTTCAGACTTCAAATGGTTAATAACTACCATTTTGGCTTCAGGATTTTTTTCTTTTGAATAAAACGGGATAGTCCCCAATACAAAAGCAGATGATAACCGTTCGAGCTCTTCCTGGCTGGAAATTTTATTATGGACCAGATACCTAAGTAATACGAATACCATGCTAAATATTAATCCGGCAACTAAGCCAATACCATAATAGAGCACCCTGTTTGGAGAAATGGGCATGTTGGCAAGTGATGCTGAGGAGAGAATCCTGTAATCAGTTACCGAGCCTGCCTGCGAAAGCTCAAACTGCGCCTTGTTCTTAATCAGCGAGAGAAAAAATTCTTCGTAAAGCCCATAATACCTTTGAGTTTTACTATATTCTGTCCTTTTTGATGGCAGGCTCATAAAATCAGATTCATACCTTTTCCTTTTTGATTTGATTTCGTCCAGATTCAAATATAGTTGCGCTCTTGATGATTCGATATGCTTAATCAGGCGATCTTTTAAAAAGGTTATTTCCTGATTTTTTTTCTGGTAAGCAAATGTTGCTTTATTATAGGAGCTTAATAACATTTCTTTTTCCTGATATAAGCTATTTAGTTGTTCAAGTTCCGCTTTTAAGTCTAAAGGAAATACATAAACATCGAAAGGATTTAAGTCAAATTCATCTTCTTTTATAATGTTTTGATAAACGATATCAAATGCTTTGATTTTCTGTTGAATAGAAAACTGCTGTGAATCTAATTGTTCCATTAAAACAATGGTTTTGGAAAGATTGGCTCCCAGGTCCATGGTTTTATGTTCAATAGTAAAATTTTCAAAATAATTTTCTAATTCTGTCAGTTTTTCTTCAGTCTGGCCAAGTTGCTCATTCAGAAAATCAATTTTTTGGTTCGTAGCTTTATTCTTTTCCAACTGTGTGTAGTAAATATAAAGTGTATCAATAGCAAGGACGATATCGCGTGCTTTATGCTTATTATGGTCTTGAAATGAAATGGTTATGGTTTTAGCTTTGAAGTCGAGTGGCTTTACGGTAAGGTTTTGATTTATATAATTGAAAATACTGTTTTGGGTATTTAGTGTAAAAAAGTACCGGTTATCCAACTTAAAATCATAATCTGGAATTAAATCAACGCACATATTCAAATGGGCAGTATTTATGGTGTCTTTGAAATGGAATGTGTTGCTTATCGTGGCGCCTCCTAACTCATATTTAAGTAGGTAAGTATTGTTATCAATAATATTCAGGTCTATTTTTTTATTATACATTGATGGTGGGCAATCAACTAAGTGAACTGTAAAAGGAGAGCTTCCATAACGCTCCTCAAATAATATGTCACCATACTTATAATAGCTTACCTGGTAATTCAGCGCCTCAGCTACACGGTCTAAAAAGAGATGCGATTTGATGATTTCAATTTCCCTTGCCAGATTGTTGATGCCGTCATCAAAACTTTTGAAACCAAAAACTGTAGCCTCGTTTTTTATATCGAGCTGTAAGGTTGAAGTGGATCTAAAAAGCTGCTTCGTATATCTTAAAGAAATAAAAGAGACGCTTACTGAAATGATTATCAATAAGATGATTATTGGCAGACTTCTTAAAAAAATGGTTTGGAGTTTATCAAAATCAATGCTTTCAAATGACAATTCGCTTTCATCAATATCTTTAAAATCCTGATTGCCCACTTGTGAAATTATTAATTTAGAGTTACAATTAAAACATATAAAGTTATTGCACTGGTAATTATTGAAAATAAGGTTGTAAAATCTCTAACTCCCTCCGAAAAGACTTTTACTCTAGGCTCAATATAAAGGATGTCTCCTGGCAAGGCGTCCATCATGGAAGTTCGCATACCCTGAATGGTAGATAAATTTATTTCAAACACCTCAGGTTCATGCAAATTGCCCCTGATCAATCTCAGGTTATGGGCTTTTCCTGTATAATCAATTCCTCCTGCCAAAGCTACAATTTCCACAATTGAGGTGTTTTCATTTTCCAGAGGAATTACTAATCCTCCCGGCGCTCCAAGTACAATTACTCTTTTGTTGAGATAATTGAGCCTTACGTATGAATCGATGTAGAACTCGTCATATTTCTTCTCGAGATAATCTTCTGCCTCATTGATTCTCAGACCTTCTATTTTCACTATTCCAATCATAGGAAATTTTACTGTTCCATCCTCCAAAACCCGGAATTCCTGCTCTTGTCCGCTGCTATTGCTTTGGCTTTGATTTTGTTGCATCTGAAGTTCATTATTAGGATCGATTATGCGTTCACCATTATTCGTATGTACACTAAGCTTCAGAAGATCATTTGGCTGGATTATATAATTTTTTTCGATAACCATAATTTCCGAAGCCAGGTATGCCATATCATGTTCTTCATCTACTTTAAACATGATATGCTGTTTGTACGTTTTGCATGACTGAAGAAAGGTTCCTGCAAGCAAAAGCACAATTGTAATATAAAAGTGATTCTTCAAGATAATTTTTTGTGGTAAAGATAAAAATTATTGCTTTATCACAATCCTATTAAGGATTTATATGACCGGAAAGATTGGAGATTTTTATCTTTTTCTGAAATAATTGGGGATTTCATGTTCCAGTCTACATTTAAGTCCGGATCGTCAAAGGCAAAACCTGTATCGTGGTCTCTATGATATGTCTTTGTGCATTTATAAAATAGGTAGGAATCTTTAATGGCCAAAAAACCGTGAGCAAAACCTTCGGGAAGGTAAAACATATTTTGCTTTTCGGCACTAAGCAAAACCGTATGATGTTGGCCAAAAGTTGATGAATTAGGCCGGATATCTACTGCTATATCCAATACCTCTCCCTTAATTACTTTTACCAGCTTTCCTTGTTCATAGGGTTTACTTTGAAAATGGAACCCTCTTATTACCCCTGCTTTTGAAAAAGAAAGATTGTCCTGAACGAAATCAATCTTCAAATTAAGAGATGCAAACGTATCCTTATTGTAAGATTCCAGAAACCATCCCCTATCATCCTCAAGCACCACTGGAATGATTTCAATAAGTCCTTCAATTCCAGTTTGCTTAATTTTCATGGTGCTAATTGATATTATCTATCGCAGATAGGTATTTATCGATTACGATGTTTTCATCAAATTTTTGCTTGACATAATCACGGCTATATTCCCCCATTTCATCACGTGAATGGGGTTCAAGCGAAAACATCAATTTCATTTTTTGAGCCAAATCTTTAGAATCTTTGAGGTTGCATAGATACCCATTTTTTCCATCCTTCACAACATTATTGCAACCCGGAACATTGGTGGCCACAATAGGTTTGGCCATACTTGCTGCTTCCAATAAGGATTTTGGGGTGCCCTCCCTATAGGATGGCAAAACTATGCAATCAGCACGCTCAATAAACGGCTTCACATCGGCGGTGGTGCCAAGATACTCCACCTGGTTTTGCTCTACCCATTCCTGGATTAAGTGATTAGGGATGCCTCTTTTATGTTGCTCATCAATTTGCCCCAGCAACTGAAAATTTGCGCTTATTCCCTCATTTTTTAAGTGTTCAATAGCTTCAATATACTCTAGGATGACTTTGTCATAAATAAGCCTTGAACTGAGTAGAAAGGTAAATCGCTTATTTACCTTATTTTTCCCGGGGACAAAATCATTAGTATTAATCCCTGAGCCGGGCAAAAGATCACATACTTTTTTAGATGCTAATTTTCTATTCAAAAATAAATTTTTATCATCTTCATTCTGAAAGAAAATCTTTTTTGGAAATTTGAAAGCTATTCTATAAAGTGTAATAGCTATCTTGGATACCATATTGTCTTCCAGAAACATTGTGCCAAGACCACATACGTTATTCACCACAGGAATTCCAAGTAGACTGGCAGCAATGGTACCGTATATGTTGGGCTTTATGGTATAATGTAAAATTACGTCCGGCTTTAATTTTTTGTAAATCCAAAACAATTCAAATATTAAAAGAAAATCTTTAATTGGGCTAGCTCCCCTGCTATCCATTTTTACCGGTATATGCTTACAACCCATCTCCTTGAGCTTATAAGTATAATTATCGTTTGGAGCAATGGTAATAACTTGATTACCTTTGTCCATTAGGGATTTGATCAGGCCTTTTCTGAAATTATAAATGTTCCAGGAGGTATTTAAAACTACGGCTACTTTCATGAAGGATAGATCCTGTTTTTTCCTAAAAATGTCCTAATTGTTAAAAAAATTATTTATTCATTAAAAAAATCACCTCTTTAACAAAAATCCACTTTGGATTCGAATTATATACGCAAAAATACAAATAAGTAAATGGCAGAAAGGATAATAAGTAAGAAAAAAAAAGAAAAAGCAGTTTTAGTAGCAGCTTCGTTTTCATCTGTTGATTCGGAAAGAATAAGTGAATATCTTGATGAATTGGCGTTTCTGGCCAAAACTCTGGGTTTACAGACTACAAAACGGTTTATTCAGAAATTAAATAAGCCTGATTCTGCCTTATATGTTGGCAAAGGAAAAGCGGAAGAAATTAAAGAATATGTAAGGTCTTTTAACATTGATCTTGTAATATTTGATGACGATTTATCCCCTTCTCAATTAAGGAACCTCGAAAGAATTTTTAAATGCAGAATATACGACCGCAGTTTATTAATTCTGGAAATTTTTCTAAAAAGAGCTAAAACCGCTCAATCCAAAACCCAGGTAGAGCTAGCGAGATACCAATATCTTATGCCAAGGCTAACACGAATGTGGACACACCTCGAAAGGCAAAGGGGTGGTACCGGTACCCGTGGGGGCGCTGGGGAAAAGGAAATAGAAACTGACAAGCGAAATATCAGGAATCAAATTAATGTCCTGAAAGGCAGGCTTGAAAAAATAGATAAACAAAATGCTACTCAACGCAAATCGAGATCAAAAGTAGTTCGTGTTGCCCTTGTAGGGTATACGAATGTGGGGAAGTCGACACTCATGACCTTATTGTCAAAGTCAAAAGTGCATGCCGAAACCAGGCTTTTTGCTACTGTCGATGCCACGGTTCGAAAAGTGGTAATTGATCAGATCCCCTTTCTTTTGTCAGATACTGTTGGATTTATACGAAAACTCCCACATCATCTCATCGAATCGTTCAAATCGACACTTGATGAGGTGGCAGAATCGGATATCCTTTTGCATGTTGTTGATTTTTCGCATCCTATTTACCACGACCAAATGGAGGTGGTAAATCAAACCTTGTCTGATTTAGGCGCCGGAGACAAGCCGCAAATTGTGATTTATAATAAAATTGACCGTATTACCCCCGATGAAGGTGATGAGTTTGAGGGAAGTATGCAGGAATATTTTGAGTCGAAAAGATTGATGAATGGAAATACCGAAGATACTATTTATATATCAGCAACCGAAAAGAGCAATATTGATGAGCTTAAAAAGCTGATCCTACAACATGTCAAAAAACAGCATCTAAAGATT
>JAUUZS010000198.1 GCA_030589835.1 Cyclobacteriaceae bacterium | reverse complement strand
CAGGATGCCAAGCAATGCGTTGTTGGCTCCTTTGTAACTTTGCTGCTTTTCCGATAAAACGGAGATGCTTTTATAAAATGAGGCAGGATCGGTGATGTCCTCAACAATGGATTCATCAATTGGGGAGAAAAAAATTTTTAGGTCCATATTTGCAGTGTTTCAGCAATTTTGAATAAAAAAAGGGAGAAAATCAAATTTTCTCCCTTTCAGTTTTGAAGGGTGTTAGCCTCCAAAGTCATCAAATTTTATATTCTCAGGTGGAACACCCATATCATCCAGCATTTTTGTGACTGCTGAATTCATTAATGGAGGCCCGCATAAATAATACTCGATTTCTTCGGGTTCCGGATGTTTGCTCAGATAATTATCCAACAGAACCTGATGGATAAATCCTACATAACCATCGCCATCTCGATCTTCGTAAGAGTTCCTTACCTTCCAGTTATCTTCTTCCATGGGCTCGGAAAGGCCGATGTTGAATTTGAAATTAGGAAAATCATTTTCGATTTTTTGAAATTGATCAAGATAGAATAATTCTCTTTTTGACCTTCCACCATACCAATAAGATACTTTTCTGCTTGATTTTTCGGTATGGAAAAGATGGAATATATGTGATCTCAATGGTGCCATTCCTGCCCCGCCACCAATGTAGATCATTTCTCTTTCTGTTTTATTGATAAAAAATTCACCATATGGTCCTGAAACGGTAACTTTATCACCGGGCTTTCTGCCAAAGACGTACGAAGAACAAATTCCTGGATTTACATCCATCCATTTGCCGGCACCTCTGTCCCACGGAGGAGTGGCAACCCTGATGTTCAGCATCACAATATTTCCTTCTGCTGGGTGATTGGCCATGGAATAAGCGCGGTAAATCGGCTCATCATTTTTCATCTTTAAATCCCAAAGATTGAATTTATCCCAATCAGGCTTATACACTTCATTTGGATGACCCAAATCAGGATGAGGTGTGATGTCCATGGTCTTGAAATCAACTTCGCATTCAGGTACATCAATTTGAATATAACCTCCGGATTGGAAATCGAGTGATTCCCCCTCAGGGAGTTTTACAACAAATTCTTTTATAAATGTAGATACATTGTAATTTGAAACTACTTCGCATTCCCACTTTTTGATACCAAAAATCTCCTCTGGAATACGGATATTCATATCATTTTTTACCTTTACCTGGCAAGCTAAACGCACTTTTTCTTTTTGTTCAGTGCGATTAAGGTGTCCGACTTCTGTAGGAAGTACATCGCCACCACCTTCTTCAACGGTACACTTGCACATCGCACATGTGCCTCCTCCGCCACACGCAGAGGGTAAAAATATTTTTTGACTCGAAAGTGTTGCAAGAAGTGTTGATCCTGCTGCAGTAACAACCGGATTTTCTTCATCACCATTAATCACTATATTAACATTCCCGGATTGCACAAGTTTTGACTGTGCAAAAAGTAGTAATAACACCAAAAGGAGTATTACAACTGTAAATGCTATAACTGAGCTTATAATTACTGTTGTCATCTACTAAAAATTTCGTTTGAACGTCTCTACAATTAAAATGCAAATATATTACTATTATACTGTTTTTTAAATGCTAACAAATAAATTTTAATTATTTGATCTGCCAATTTGTTATTTATTGGCTGAGCGTAAACACATCACAATAAAAAGTCTGTAAAATTGTTTTTTTATTTTTTAATCACTCGTCTTTTAGGAGCCACTTCATTTAAAGAAATAAAAAATATCATCTATAAATATTAATGTTGCAAGGTGCCCCGCTTGCATGAGGCATTCGCCAGGATTACGGAAAAGGGGTTTATCCATATTTCTTTTCCGTCATAAGATTTTATTGGAGCATTTTTAGCAAGGTGGCCATTTTTGACTTTAGTTGCCTCCGGTCGACGATAAAATCTACAAATCCATGTTCCAATAAAAATTCGGAGCTCTGAAACCCTTTTGGAAGATCTTTTCCAATCGTTTCACGGATAACTCTGGGCCCTGCAAAACCAATTAACGCCTCCGGTTCAGCAATATTGAAATCACCAAGCATAGCATATGAAGCCGTTACACCTCCCGTTGTTGGATCAGTGAGTATGGAAAGGAATGGGATATTTGCCTGTGAAAGTAGCGCAAGTTTGGCAGACGTTTTTGCCATTTGCATCAATGAATAGCCGGCCTCCATCATTCTGGCACCTCCCGATTTTGAGATCATGATGAATGGTTTTTTCTTTTCCAGGCTATGGTCGATTGCCCTGGCGATTTTCTCTCCCACTACAGATCCCATTGATCCGCCGATAAACGTAAAATCCATGCAGCCAATCGTCACATCTATACCATCCATCTTGCCATAGGCAGTACGTACGGCATCTTTCAGCCCCGTCTTTTTTTGAGAAGCAATTATTCTCCCTGGATATGGTTTGCTGTCAACAAAACTCAAAGGATCAGCTGAACTCATGTTTTTGTCAAGCTCAGTAAATTTATTTTTATCAAATAAGATGTCAAAATATTCTTTTGAGCCAATTCTGACATGATAATCATCATCCGGGCATACATAGGCATTGTTTTTTAATTCGCGAATATGTATGATTTTGCCCTTTGGGGTCTTATACCACAAGCCATCCGGAACATCTTTTTTTTCGGTGGTGGGTGTATGTATTCCTTTATCTTTTCTTTGAAACCAGGCCATGAAAGTTTTATTAGTTCAGTAATGACAAATATATTTATATTTTTTGGTTACTGATAATTTAAAAGAAAAAAGAAGGCTCACATTCAATTCCCCACTTGCATTTGCGGGTAAGTCCTTTTCGCTATGTATGAAAATATGAGTGTGTCAGCTGCCTTGGCAAAGGTTGATTTTTAGCTCTATAAAATCAAATCTTAAAAAATGGGTAGGAATGGATGCAACCTCAAGTAGGAGATAATACAGATTGTAAAAAAAAAGCAAAAAAAAACTGATCCAAACCTCTGTCATGAATCAGTTTTTTTAATATTATATTTTATAAAATGCAAAAAGGCAAGGGAGAAAACCTTACTTCACGTCCTCGTAGTCGATGTAGTCTCCGTCTTTTGATCCAGAATTGCTTTTCTGTGTTTTGCTTTTTGGCGTGTATTCAATATTTATTTCACCGGATTTTCGACGCTGCGTCGATTGCCGGGGTGGCGGCTGTTGGGGCTGTCCTCCAAGCATTCTAAACACAAAACTTCCGATTGTTTTGATCACGTAATAGATTACCAACCCAAATAATACAAATTTTAATAATGCTCCCATAAAACATTAACGACTTAAGTACAGATTTCTTTCAGCATAAATATCCATAAAATAATCATCCAGCAAATCATCTATAAAATAGATTGACTCTCCGGTAGATTTCATTTCCGGCCCTAGTTCCTTATTTACATTCGGAAATTTATTGAAGGAGAAAACAGGTTCCTTGATCGCGTAACCCTTTTTTGTGGGTTTGAAATCAAAATCCTTCACCTTTTTCTCTCCCAACATTACCTTGGTAGCATAATTCACATAAGGCTCGTTGTAGGCTTTACTAATGAAAGGTACCGTGCGGGATGCTCTCGGGTTGGCCTCAATAATATACACCTTGTCGTATTTGATGGCAAACTGGATGTTGATTAACCCAACCGTTTTTAGTGCAAGGGCGATCTTTTTGGTGTATGCCTCTATTTGTTGAATCACAAAATCGCCTAAATTGTATGGAGGAAGTACAGCGTATGAGTCTCCGGAATGAATGCCCGCTGGCTCAATATGTTGCATAATGCCAATAATATATATATCCTCACCATCGCAAATGGCATCTGCTTCGGCTTCAATGGCCCCTTCGAGGAAGCGATCTAAAAGTACGAGATTCCCCGGGATATCTTTTAATATATCGACCACATGAGATTCCAATTCTTTCTCATTGATCACAATCTTCATACCCTGTCCGCCAAGTACATATGAAGGCCTTACGAGCAATGGAAAACCAATTTGCTTGGATAACTCCAATGCGTGATCTGCATTTTCGATGGTTCCAAACTCAGGGTAGGGGATGTTGTTATCTTTCAGCAATTGGCTGAAATGTCCGCGATCCTCTGCAAGGTCAAGGGATTTGAAATCCGTACCTATAATCTTTATTCCGTATCGTTCCAGCTTTTCGGCAAGCTTTAATGCGGTTTGGCCTCCAAGCTGGACGATAACACCCACCGGATTTTCATGAAGGATAATATCATAAATATGCTCCCAGAAAACGGGCTCAAAATATAGTTTATCCGAAATATCGGGATCCGTAGAAACGGTTTCAGGGTTACAGTTGATCATGATCGTCTCATAACCGCACTCTTTGGCAGCCAGTACACCGTGCACACAGCAGTAGTCAAATTCTATGCCCTGGCCGATCCTGTTTGGCCCACTACCAAGAATAACAATTTTCTTTTTATCTGAAGGTATCGACTCATTTTCCTCGGCGAAGGTAGAATAAAAATATGGGGTTTGGGCTTCGAATTCCGCAGCACAAGTATCTACAAGTTTGTATACTCTGGTGATCCCCATTTCAGTACGCTTCTTATGTACCTGGCTTTCCAGACAGCCGATCAGATGGGCAATTTGCCTGTCCGCATATCCTTTTTCCTTGGCCTCTCTCATGAGTTCCTGAGGAATGGTATCCAACTTAAATTTCTCAATTTCCTTTTCCAGGTGGATCATCTCTTCGATCTGGTTTAAAAACCATTTGTCGATTTTTGTGACATTTTGTATGGTTTTGAAAGGAATTCCCAGCTTGAAGGCATCATACACATGAAATAGTCTGTTCCAGCTTGGATTTGCTAAACTGTGCAGTATCTGCTCGTGGTTTCTAAGTTCTTTAGCATCTGCTCCAAGACCGTTTCGTTTTATTTCTAAGGATTGACATGCCTTCTGTAAAGCCTCCTGGAAATTGCGGCCAATTCCCATCACTTCACCAACAGACTTCATCGATAAGCCAAGTCTTCTGTCAGATCCTTTAAATTTATCAAAATTCCATCGTGGTATTTTCACAATCACATAATCCAGTGCAGGCTCGAAATAGGCCGGCGTGGTTTGTGTAATCTGATTTTTGAGCTCATCCAAATTATATCCTATCGACAATTTGGCTGCAATTTTCGCAATAGGGTATCCGGTAGCTTTTGAAGCCAACGCTGATGATCGGGATACCCTGGGGTTAATTTCAATGCCAATTATGGATTCATCTTCCGGATTCACTGCAAATTGAACATTACAGCCTCCGGCAAACTTACCGATGCTGTTCATCATCCTGATCGCCAGATCACGCATATGCTGGTAGGTGGTATCTGCCAGAGTCATGGCCGGAGCCACTGTGATAGAATCTCCGGTATGAATGCCCATTGGGTCGAAATTTTCTATGGAACATATAATGATCACATTTCCATTATTATCCCTGAGTAATTCAAGTTCATATTCTTTCCAGCCCAGAATACTTTGTTCTATCAATACTTCATGAATCGGTGAAGTGTGAAGCCCAATGTCAAGAGCTTTTTCAAATTCTTCGGCAGTATGTACAAATCCTCCTCCTGATCCACCGAGGGTAAAGGATGGCCGAATCACCAACGGGAATCCTATATCTTGCGCGATTTCTTTTCCTTGTAGAAAAGAGCTTGCTGTTTTTCCTTTGCAAACACCAACGCCAATTTCTTGCATCTTCAACCTGAATTTCTCCCGGTCTTCAGTGGTTTCTATCGCCTTGATGTCAACACCAATAATCTTAACACCGAACTTTTTCCAGACCCCTGCATTCTCGCAATCAATCGCCAGGTTCAATGCGGTCTGACCTCCCATTGTTGGCAATACTGCATCAATATCATGCTTTTTCAGTATTTCAACAATCGATTTTTTTGTTAGCGGTTTCAGATAGATGTTATCTGCCGTTACATTGTCAGTCATAATGGTTGCAGGATTGGAATTGATCAGTGTCACTTCAATTCCTTCATCACGCAAAGATCTGGATGCCTGTGAACCTGAATAATCAAATTCACATGCCTGACCTATGATAATTGGGCCACTACCTATAATTAAAATTGATTTTATGCTATGATCTCTGGGCATAGTTTATTGGAAAAGTATATGTGTTAATAAGTATCTACTCAAAATTCGGGCAAAGTTATCGGAAAATAGACAAGAATGAAATAGAATTAAGAATTATTAGTGATTAGAAATGGGGGATTAAAAAGGGAATGTATTTTCTGGGTTCCTGGCGCGGCGCATTGGGCACTGGAGGTGGATTGTGGTAACATTCCTTCTTCCATCTCCCAACGAGCTTCGACGGGCAGGATAAAGACTTATTCTGTATATTTGTCTTAACAACAATCACCTAAATATATGATATCACATGCAGAATTATTAGAATTAAAACGCTGGAATACGCCAACGATATACAACGGATGGGAGCAAATTACCAAAAGGGATCGTGGACGGGAAGGCTTCAATATTGAGGAAACCAGGGATTTCATGCCTCAAATCGGGACAATGGTAGGCTATGCCGTTACTGTTTTGATCGAGCCGGGAAATGCTAAGCACCCAAAAAACAATATAAATGCATTGAGCGAATACCGTGAATATATGGCTTCTGTAGCAGGGCCAAAAATCGTTGTCGTCCAGGATCTGGATAAACCGCAAGTATTTGGTTCTTTCTGGGGTGAGGTGAATGCCAATATCCATAAAGCCCTCGGATGTGTGGGAACCATTACCGATGGAAGCATCCGGGATGTGGATGAAATGAATAATGCAGGCTTTAAAGCCCTTGCCAGAAGATTGTCTGTTGGTCATGCCTATAGCACTCCAGTGAAATGGAATTGCGATGTCGAAGTATTTGGCACCCCTATTAAACCCGGACAGCTCATTCATGCCGATAAACATGGATTTCTCGCGATACCACCTGAAGATGAACAAGGCTTGCTGGATGCCTCCCGCTTTATGGATACCAATGAATGCAATACCCTGATCGCTACTGCCAGGAATGCCACTGGTAAATCCAGGAATGCGATTCTTGACGAGCTTAACCTTGCCACCTCGGATTTTAAAAAAGCACTATCAGAAAAATTTGATAAGAAAAGAGAATGGTGATTTGAATCTAAACTATGAAAATAACCCAATATTTTCTTTCCTGGCAAGGCTTGATCTGATTCAATAAAGCAATAGCGCCGGTAGGGGCCAGGTCATCTTTTTGCCATGAAGAAACGTGCCAAAGAGCGAGACTTGGTGTGTCAGCCAATGTCTAATTTGAGTCTGTCCATAATGTCACTATTTCACAAAATCACAAATCACAATTTTCAAATAACAAACAAACTCCAAAAACCAATCAATTAATAATCAAACGTTTATAGGATTGAAATTTTAAATATTGGAATTTATTTGTGTTTTGTCTTTTGTTATTTGGGGTTTATAGACAGACTAATTAGAATCCGTCTATAAAGTCAGAGTCT
>JAUUZS010000060.1 GCA_030589835.1 Cyclobacteriaceae bacterium | reverse complement strand
CCAAAATAAAACATATATGTTGTCCGAAATCACCAACTAGAATAAAGGGGATTTGCAGATGATTTTTATGCTCGTCTGCATCTAATAAGTCATTCATTTTATATCTTTGGCTGATTGATGGTTTTTCAAATTCTAATTTTTATAATGCAATGGGACTAAGCAGTTTCGTATACATCAGCGATGTAGATAATTTAAGCGACGCGCGATATGCTGCAGGAATTGGTGTGGATTTGATTGGGTTCAGATTAAATCCACAAGATGAACGTTCGCTAAATACGGCAAAGTTCAAAGAAATTTCAGAGTGGATATCCGGGGTTAAGCTCGTTGGTGAATTTGGCAATTCCAGCCCTGAAGAGGTGAAGGATGCGCTCACTCAATTTGATGTTGACTATCTGAAGATCTCAGATGAATCTCAATTGCATGCATTTTCTCAATTAGACAAACCGCTCATTCTTTGCATACATGTAAATGAGGAAACGAAGCATGAGCTGTCTTCAACGCTAAATTATTGTTCGGGATCAGTTGACTATTTTTTGTTGGATTCGGAGCAAAAAGATTTGGATGAAGAAATGGAGCATATCATTGCTGAGTATGCTACACAATTTCCCATTCTACTGGGTTACGGTGTACATATGGAAAATGCAAAAACGATTGTAAACCAACTTAAGCTAAAAGGGATATCGCTCAAAGGCGGATCGGAGATTCGACCAGGCTTTAAGGATTTCGATGAGATGGCGGATATCCTTGAGGTTTTGGAGGAGGATTAAACTGGGTGTTGGGTGCTAGGTGCTGGGTTGAAGTTATCTCGAAAACCTGAACCTCAGATATTTAATTACTTCGCCTTGTCCTGTAAACTGATGCTCGTATTTGGTTTTTATATCGTGATGATCTTTGGCCAGATCTGAATGATATAATTCCCACGTATATTCCAGATCTTGTATATCAGTTCTGTTTTTTAATACTCCTAAGGTATAATCAAAAAGACTGGTGCTGTCTGTTTTTAGACGAATAAGTCCTCCGGGTTTCACAAGCTTTCTATAGATCTCAAGAAACTTTGGGCTGGTCAATCGTCGATGCTCATCGCTGTCCTTTACCCTGGGGTCGGGAAAAACAATCCATATCTCATTGATTTCATCCTGCTCAAAGAACTTTTCAAGGTGATCAATTTGAGTTCTTAAAAAGGCTACATTATCCAGCCCCTCCAATCTGGCCTTTTTACTGCCAATCCAAATCCGATTTCCTTTTATATCCACACCAATAAAATTCCTATTCGTATATATAGCGCCCAAACCGGTACTGTATTCACCTCTTCCACAAGCTAGTTCAAGTACAATATCGCCTTCGTTTTCAAAATAATCGCCACGCCATTTACCTTTAATGCGCTCAAATATCTCCTTTCCCTGCTCAATTACATTTCGGCTCGCCTTATTATCCTCAAACCTGTCTTGCTTTTTTCTCACGTTTCAGTTCTTTTATTTCAGCGACGATAAAATTACTGCCGCCTATAATGATCAAATCATTATAATTGGCTCGCTGCCTGGCAATTTCAATCGCTTCATTTACATCTTTAATAACCATTCCGGCACAATCAAGTTCCTTAGCCTTTTCCTGTAACAATTCAGCCTTGAGGGCTCTCGGAACAGATGCTTCACAAAAATAATAGAATGCATCGTTTGGCAAATGCTGAAACACACCACGAAGGTCTTTTCCTTCCACTGAACCCCAAATGACATGTAGCTTTTCATACTCCATTTGCCCAATCTGTTTGACCAAATACTTAATCCCTGCTTCATTATGCACCGTATCACAGATTGTCATTGGATTGTCGCTGAGTTTTTGCCAGCGCCCCAGCAATCCCGTATTTTTTATGACGGTTTTAAACCCATTAACCAAATTTTCTACTGCAATAGAAAAGCCCTTTTGGTTCAGCAAATCCACTATCTGAAGGACTCCGGGAATATTTTTAAGTTGATATTGCCCAGCCAGGTCTGTGTTGCCAGTAAACGATCTCTTTTCTGATTTTGCACTAAAACCCAAGTCATCGGAAGAATTTGGGACAGCAGAAACCTCATATTTCTGATCGGCGAAATAAAGTGGCGCATTCAATTCCTTTGCTCTTTTCTGAAAAACCGCTGTTGTCTCATGCTGTGTTTCACTGATTACTATAGGGACATTTTTCTTTATAATCCCAGCTTTTTCAAAGGCTATTTCAGGAAGAGTCTCACCCAACATATCGGTATGATCCAGGCCGATACTTGTGATAAGTGAGGCTATTGGTGTAACCACATTCGTGGAATCAAAACGCCCGCCCAGGCCAACTTCTATTACAGCTACATCAACTTGTTGCTTTGAAAAATAATCAAATGCCATGGCCACGGTGATCTCAAAAAAGGAAGGCCGAATTGCTTCAATATCTTTTTTGATGCTATGTATAAAGTCACAAACAAATTGCTCTGCCACTTCATGACCATTTATCCTTATTCGCTCTGTAAAACTTTTTAGATGTGGAGAGGTGTATAGGCCGGTTTTATAGCCGGAAGATTGTAAAATAGATGCCAGCATATGTGCACTGCTACCCTTTCCATTGGTGCCTGCAATATGTATTGATTTGAACGTGTTTTGTGGATCACCAAGTTTTTCACACAAGTGAATCGTATTTGTCAAATCCTTTTTGAAGGCAGTTTTGCCAATGCGCTGATACATTGGCAAAAAATCATACATATATTTCAATGTATCTTTAAAATCCATGGAGCAGACTTACTGAGATTTGATGATAAAGGTGATTTTGCCCGTAGAAATCGGGGCGGCAATGGCATTACCATTTATTTGGCTAAAAGTTAATTTTTCTACCTCACGCTGATATATTTGCAACACACCTGGACTAACTGTTGTTTCTATCGTGTTAACTCCAACCACTTCACCATTGTCATCGATTTTTATTTCAAAAACGATCTTGCCATTTTCATTAGAATTGTCATTTGGATTTGGTTGATAATCCCATCGCCAACCCGCTAAATCGAGACTAGGGCCGTCATTGCCTCCTCCACTTTTACCATACAGCGCCCTGGAATCTACTGATCCTTCCGGATCGCCAACATCTCCGGCTACATCTTCTTTATTTCCCTGACTCGACGCTCCGGGATAGGTAGCCTGTGGATTTATCACTTTTTCTTCCACTTTAGGCTCTTCCTTTTGCTCTTCGATTATTGGCTCAGAAATGGGCTTTGCTTCCTCAATAATTTCTTCTTCTACAGGATCTACGGGGGT
Organism: Cyclobacteriaceae bacterium; assembly: GCA_030589835.1. The sequence goes on along the minus strand of JAUUZS010000060.1, from coordinate 9,005 downwards.
TTGTTCTTCGGCAGGTTGGGTTTCTACCGGGCTATCCTCCTGTTGGCTATCGGGCAGTTCTTCTATCGCGGTTTCCTCAAAAGGATCCGCTTCCTGAGGTGCATCAATGGCCTCCTCCAGTACCTCCTCAATTTGTTCTTCCGGCTCACCTTCATCTTCCTCGGTAGGAGGTGTAGGCGTGACCGTTGGCTGATTACTTCCGGAACCGGCCTCCAAGCCAAAATTAAGCTCTATGCCGTATTCAGGCAATGGAGGATCAGGAGCACGCCAGGCCATGACAAAGAAAAACAGCAAAACTACCAGTGCATGGATCGACAGTGAAATGATCCACCCAATTTGCTTATCCTTATTTCGCTCACTTTGAGACATGAATTTAATTTGGCTTTGTGGCAATCGATACTTTTGCTTTCAGTGAAGTGGCAATACTTGCAACATCCACAAGATATTCGACCGGCACACTTTTATCAACATGCAATACCACCACTCCTTCTTTTCCCTGCAAAGCCTTTGCCAATTCATTTTCAATTAACCCATGTGTCACACGCTGATCATTGATATAAAACCTCCTATCCGAAGTTATGGTCACACTGACGCGCTGCATAACAATGGTTGAGTTTTTGCTCGATGGTAAATTGATCGGTAAGCCAGATGGAGTGATAAAGGTTGACGTCAACATGAAAAAGATCAATAACAGAAAAATAATATCTGTCATGGAAGACATGCTGAAGGATGATATCACTTTATGTTTACTCTGTAAAGCCATGAATTATCTAGGTTCCTGCAATAAATCGATAAAGTCAATAGAAGTGTATTCCATATGATGAACCACTTTCTGTACTCTCGTCACCAGGTAATTGTACCCTAAATAGGCTATTATACCAACGAACAAACCGGCTGCCGTAGTGAGCATAGCTTCATATATTCCTGCTGAGAGCAGTTTCGGGCTTACCGCGCCTTCTTCTTGAGCAATCGACATAAACGCTCGTATCATCCCGGTTACCGTACCCAGAAAACCAATCATTGGAGCCGCGCCGGAAATGGTCGCCAACAGCGATAGATTTTTTTCCAGGTTATATATTTCTATTTTACCCACGTTTTCTATTGATACTTCAATATTCTTCAGCGGGCTGCCTATTCTGCTCAATCCCTTTCCAATCATTCTTCCTATTGGTGTATCACTCTGTTGACAAAGCACCTTGGCACCACTAAGATCACTATCTGCGACAAGCCGCTTAATATTATCCATGAACCCAAGAGGTGTTTTTGCTGCTCTACCAATGGTTCTGATGCGTTCTACATATACATACACCGCAACAAAAGAAAGCAGAAAAATGGGAATCATCATAAATCCCCCTTGAAGAATCAGGCTGATTAAAGCCAAAGAATCCTGTCCGGATGTTATAGTTAAGGAGTCAACCGGGGAGGAAGTTGTAATCTGTAATATTTCCATCTATTAATATCGTATGACCCAAACATCATCTCCAAGCAAGCCTTTCAGTCGCTCAGCTTCAATGGTCGCATCGTTGAGAGAAGCAAAATCTGCAACAGACAATCGATGGAATATTTTATTTCCTCTTGGGGCTAATATATTGCACACCATTCCCTGTTTTACCAGTTTATTGGCATAGTCACGAACCAGATCGACATCTATGGAACTGGCGATGATAACATGGTAATTTCCTGTAAGTTCGCTAACATCATATACCCCTGCTTGCAGTACCGGATCAGGTTCTTCGATAATTTCAGGTTCTGGATCTTCAACAGGCTCTACATATACTGGAGGTTCTGGGATTGGCTCCGCTTTGAAATATATATCCCATACAAAGTATCCTCCAACCCCTAAGATTGCAACTAATACTATGGTAATAATAATCAAGCCAAGCGGACTTTTTCCCGGTTCTTCCTCTTCGTATGATGAAGGATGATAATCATTTCCCGAAGAATCTTCTTCCATTTCTTTACCATAAGAATAGTTATCCTCTGATGAATCCGTATCAGAATAGTTATCCTCAGATGAATCAGTATCGGAATAGTCGCTTAAAGAATCAGAATAAGGATCTCCAAGTTCTTTCTCCTCCTCTGAATCTTCAATTTCAGGCAAGCCAAAATCATCAGCTTCCTCCTGTTCAGAATTCGGATTCAACTCTTCGTCTTCATTGCTATACAACTCTTTACCTTCCATATTGAAAAAGTTTTAGTAAAACACTTTAAAATTATAATTAAGTAAATGTATGATAAAAAGTTCGCAGGGTCAAAGCAATCACTTATTTGTTTAACCATCTTTGCAATAGAACCTATATTTCTTTCGAAAATTTTCAATATCACCATTAAAAACTTACAGAAAGGCCAACAATAGCCAACAAACCCCTGGTTGGGTACCTATTGTATATTTGATAATCGCTATTCAATATATTATTCACGCTTACAAAAACACTGTATTTATCTGATAAAAGGTAATCTACTTTCAGGTTCAAATCCACCGCAGGATCAAGTTTTATACTTGTTGCTGAAAGCAATCCATAATCAGGTGCTTCCATTCCTGTCAACACAAACAGTTCTGTAGAGAGTCGGATTTTATGGTATATATTGTACCAGGCAGCTAGGTCGAGCTCGAGTTTTGGCCGATGCCACGCTTTTTGTAGCTCCTCAGTTTTATAGCTGTTATACCGAGCAGATAATGTGGCGCCATAGGTTTGGCCTTTCACATAGGAAAGCGAGGCCAAGCCCTGAAACAAAGAGGTATTTCCCTGATCATACACGACATTAAATTTGTTGAGTTCCAAGGGATCATTTACATAAAAATACAGATTCTTGAATATGGCCATCCGGACTCCCACGTCAAAGCTGAGATATTGAACCAGACTACCTTGAACCCCAAGAAGAACGTCCACATTTTTATTGGTATGAATGGTAGGCAGGTTGCTATTGACAAAAGGATTTTCCTTAACCATTTTTTTAAAGGTCACTTCTTCTACATCTCCATCAAGAATACCATAGGCACTGATGTCATCGTTAAGTTCATATGCAAGGGTAACAGCGGGGAATAGCTGCGTTTCACTTGTGTTATTAAGGGTGTCATCGTGATTCACAATCCGCATTCCTACATCAAGTGACAAACCATTAATTTTGTATACAAAGGCGGGAGTCACCCTGATCAAGGAACGATTGATTTGCTGAGGGTTTTTATAGGAATTGTATAATAATTCCAGTCCAAGCTTTGCCTGCATATCTTCTTTGATGGTGTAAATGCCCTGAAGCCCGGTATTGATGCCGAGCTCGCCTGCATTATACATATCCGTGGTATTATACACCTTACCAAATAATTTGTATTGCAAGTCCCCCGTTACATCGTTACTCTTTATATCAAATCCTATATTGATATCATCAAAATTTTGTCGTATGGTATCTTTGTCCACTTCGGTGCCCGCATCGTACCCATAAAAATGATACCCATCCCGAAAATACTCCAAATCCCCGCCAACACTGGCTTTTTTACCTGTGTACATTCCATAAGCATTGATGCTGCTGTGGTTGTCACCGGAATTTTCCTTATCGATCGGGCCAGATCCCGATGACAGGTGTTTTAATCGTACTCCAAAATTGCCTTTTTTATTTTCCCTGGTATTCAGTGCGATTTCTGCAACAGGAGTCAGGTAGTTTCCAAAACCCAACTTGATGTATGATCCTGGTTTTGAGGCCAATCGTTCATCTTTAAGTTTTAGAACCCTCAACAAGGTTTTGATATCAGTGAGCTTAGGGGTGTATTTTATATATGTATATTGAAGGGCTTCAGTATCTTTTGTACTTAGTTCATCGGGAGGTACTTTTTGAAATATCCGTTGCGCTGCGGGTAACGTAATCTCCAGCTCTTTGCTGATCAGAAATTCGCCCTCTACAACTTCTCCTTCATCTTTAATAAAATCTTCCTCTTGGGCGAATGCTGGAATAAATCCAATAAACAGACATATCCATACAATCCCAAGCCTAAATACGACATTCATAACATTACTTGTTTTCAATATCCTCAATTTCTAAGGTATCCATTACGGTATTTTCCATTTCCAGGGCTTTTTCCTCAAGAGTCAGCAGCTTCAGCTCGGCCTGGTCAACAATTTCTTCTATTGGTGAATTGTCCATAACAGATTGCAGGGTCGCTTTTGCCTGAAAGTCCTCTCCTATCGCCAAATAGTTGTCGGCAATTAGCAGGAATGACTTTCCCAACCAGAGTTCGTAGATGGAAAAATTACTGTTTAGCTCAAACAGTTTATCAATAGATTCCTGGTGCATTTTACTGTCATAAAGCAGCTCTGCAATCAGATAAAGTGCCTCAGCGCCATTTGCATCCTTTGCGCTCTCGACGGTTTGCTCCAGATAATCTCTTGCCAGCGGTTTTTCACCCATTGCCAGATAGGCTTTTCCTGTAAGCAATAGCGCTTCATTTTTGGCATTCAATGCTACTTGTCCTTCTTCCAGGATACGCTTTGCATATTCTGTTGATTCAGGGTACTTATTCAAATTATAATGGGATTTCATCAACCCGCTCCATGCCGCCAACTGTTCCTTATTGGTGGCTGCAATACGCTCCAGTTGAGTAAAATAATCGATTGATATCTCAAAATTCCCTGAGGCATATTCCAATTCGGCAATGCGTTGAATGATGCGGTTATACCGATTGAAACTTATCTCATCAGAAATGCGGTAATAATTTTTCAAGGCATTTTCTATGTCATGAATTCGATAATATGCATCGGCCGACAAGTATTTGGCTTCTATGGCAAACCCGCTGTTTGGATAGGTCAATAAAAAATGATCTAAACGAGCAATTGCCTGGTCATATTGCTGATTGAAATATTGGGATTTGGCAGCTTCAAATTCAATACTTTCCAGCTGATCGCTTTTTGGATTTGCTTTTCTGAATATGCTCAAATATTCATCAAAGGCATCCGTATTCCCTGTTTTTTGAAACACTTGCTGAAGCCCCAGTAAGGCATTATTTGCTATTTCATGTGTTGAATATTTGCTAAGAATTGTTTTATAATCTGCCGCAGCTTTCTGATCGAGGCCAATATTTGTGGAGGATATCGCCCTGCTCTGCAATGCGTAGGGCACATAATTACTTTGCGGATAACCGCTGATAAGTGAGGTAAAAAGATCGATAGCTATACTATATGATCCATTCTCAAAGTTGAATTGCGCCTTTTGATACAGGGTATTGTCTGTGTATCTCGATTTAGGATAATTTTTTAACACCACATCAAAGCTTTTGTTTGCCGCATCGATATCGCTCATAATTCCATACACTACTCCCTTTCTGAAATAACAATAATCTGCCAGCTGCAGATCCAAGTGAATGGCATCATCAAAAACGGTCAATGAATTTTGATATTGCTTCATGGCATAATAGCTATCTCCCAGGCGGATCAATGCATCACGATATTTTTTTTCATTGCCCTCGATGTCTGCCCGGTCTGCATAGTATTTAAAATGTCCCTGTGCCTTGGCATATTCCTTCAGGTTGTAATATGCATATCCAATCCCATATCTGGAGGCTAAATATTCCGGCGAACTTCTTTTGGTATCTGCCCTGAAAATCGCAGCATAGGCTTCGATGGCCTCACGATATTTCAAGGCCACGGAATATGCCTCTGCCTTCCAAAAATTTGCTTTGATCACAAAGCTTTCGGACAAGGGATGTTTCAACGACTTATTGAACATTTGCACTGCAGGATAAAATTTGCTGTTATTGAACAATTCGGTTCCCTTAAAAAATGCAATTTGCTGATACGCCCTATTGATGCGCGCACTACGGTTTTTCATTTGCTCAATATGCTGAAGCGCTTTATCATAGTTTTTTGAATTGAGATAGGCCTCCGTTAAAATCTCATCAATATTTTCGATCCGCGCACTTCCGGGATATTTGCTTTTATACTCATTAATGGAATTTATAGCCTCGTCAAAATTTTCAATATCCAGGTTTAGCTTGGCATATTGGAATAGGGATTCCTCTTCCAGCTCAGCATCATACAAATTGGCTTTGGAAATCTTGAAGGCCGATATGGCATAGTTTTTATTATCTGCTTTTAGGTATAGGTTCCCGAGATAAAATGAAGAGATATACCCAAGCGTATCATTCTTTAAAGCCACTTTTTTAAAGCTTTCAATGGCATCAGTCTGTGATCCTGACTCCATCTGCACATAGGCAATCCGGAACAATAAATCCCTATCAGGCGACCCTGATCCGGCTCTTCCTCTCAGATATCCATTATAAAATTGTGAGGCCTGGGTATAATTGCTTTTTTGAAAATAAGCTTCTCCAAGATATAGGTTAATCTCTGCTTTCTCTTTTATTTTTGGGTCTTTCAGCACTTCAAGGCCATATTTGATCAGCTCATCATAACGTTTTTGCTTATATAACACTTTTACCTGTAATGAAGGAACGATCGGTGCATAGGCGGCATTTTTTTCTGCCCTCGAAAAATCATAAAATGCACGGTCATATTCACCATTTTCAAAATTCAGATACCCTGCATAATAGCTCGATGGATATTGATATTTGTTTTGCTCGCGCTTCAGGTAATTAAACAATTCGTATGCTTCATCAAATTTCTGCTTCGTAAAATAAGAATATCCCAATTTGAATTTTCCATCGTATTGCAATTCTTTACTCAATTGAGGGAAATACAGCTTTTCAAAATACTTAATTGCCAACTGATAGTTTTTCTCATTGTATTTCAAACAGCCAAGCTCATAGTATGCCAATGAAGCTTTGGTATGATTAGGATAGGCTACAATAAACTCTTCAATCAAGGCCTCACCATTCTGGTTTTTGAGTTGCAAGGCACAAAAAGCAACATAATACTGTGCATCGGCCAGCTTGATCGGATCTGTACCCTGAGCCACATAGTGGTCAAATGAGTTGGACGCCGCAAGGTACTTTCCCTGGTTCAGCAACTCCAGACCGGTTCTGTATAGTGTGCTTTCAGAAGTAAAATTTAAGGACGACTGTCCCCGGACTGAGGATAGAGATAAAAGAGAAATGGTCAGGCTTAGAAAAAATACTCGCATAAAATAGAATCATCTGAAATGAGAACTTCATTTCATCGTCAAAATTGTATTCCCACAAAAATAAATTTATTGTGAGAAGATGCATGATGTTTTCTTGAAAAAGAAAATAAATATTTGATAAATGGCTTTACGGTTCACCTGATATCTGAGAAAACATAATAACTATCCAACCCCCGGCATTCTCTATCTGACAATAGGAAGAGTTAGCATCTGTTTGCTATCTGTAATGTTCTTGCCGATCATTATATCGCCACAGTTTAGTTATGCTTTACGCCCACCAGGCAGATTGCCGACAACCAGTGAAGATGTTTATTTATCCTTCGAGGAATTGTTAATCTCTTTTTCAATTCGCTTTATCATTTCCTCAACAGGTGCGAAAAGAGGTTGTACTGAATCACTATCGTAGTCAAAAATATTTTCATAATCTCCTTTTTGCCTCCAATCAAATAATTCCGAAAATAGCCTGCCAAATCTTTTCTCAAACTTTCCAGTCTTGACAAAATGAACTGAAAATTGACTTTTTGTTGCTGAATGAGATTTTGTTTTAATCTCATGCAAAACTAAAAGAGCGTTGACCGCATAAAAAACCGAATAATACAATCTGTTAACTGTTGAATTCCAATATCCATTTTCAGCCAGTACTTTTGCTGCATTTAATGTGTTATAGGCTGATTCCATTCTATATCTTACATATTCGATTCGCTCATCAAAAGTCATAAATTAATTCCCTCTTGAGCCACGCTTTGATAAAAAGGTGTGATTCTTTGTTTAGAAAACCAATCATTTTTCGAATAAACAAAAATCGAAAATGGCTCTCCGGTTTCAAGCTCCAGATCATATAATTTATTCCTAAAAATCCTCTCGCTCTCTAAATCAACGGGATAATCTGTGAGCACTAATATATCCCAATCTGAATCCATCCGTTCATCACCTCGTGCTCTTGAACCATAAAGAATCACCTCCGCATTAGGATCAACCTGATTAATATTCTTTCGAATCAGTTGGCTTATATGTTTTGTTTTTACGTTCATCCTTTAAAGATAGCGATTTGACTTGTATAAAGCATATCCAAAACCACGTTGCTACAAACTTGCATCTCCTACCTGCTCAAAATCAGCCTGTATTCAATCTTTTTCCGTTTTAACTAAAAAGCCAACAATTATTATTTTGCCAAAAAAAGCCAGCATATCAAAAATTTATAGCCTAATGCATAATCTTAAAGATCAATTCCTTCAATATCTGGCCATCGGGAAGGTTCGCAGCATTGACGCCTTTGCTTTGCAGGTCAGCATGCCTCAAATCATGGATGATGCTTACTAATTTCTGCTGAGAATAATGTCGAGATGCGGTCTGGTAATCGCGCACAAAAAAACGGTTTACTTTTAGCACCGACGCGAGGTTATTGTCGGATTTGTCACTGGTGCCGTGCAACACCATCAGCTTGGAGAAGAACGCATACAAGATGGAAATGATGGGGATTACCGGGTTGCTTTTTGGGTTCGACTCAAAGTAATTGATGATTTTGTTGGCTTTGATGATCTCACGGAAAGCAACTGCTTTTTGCAGCTCAAAGGCATTGTACTCCTTGCTGATTCCTATATATTTTTGGATGAGGTGATCATCAATTTCAATTTTTTCTTTAAAATTGATCAACATCTTATCGATCTCATTGGATAGTCTTTCCAGGTTATTGCCGATATATTCTGCCAACATATAAACCCCCTTGTCTGTAATTTTGAATTTCTTTTGTGCGATATGGTTCCTGATCCAGTCGGGAATCTGGTTGTCGTACAGTTTGTTGGAGATCAGCATCACAGCATGCTTTTCTATGGCTTTGGAAATCGCTTTTCGCTTAAAGAGTTTTTTATGCTTGTAACAGAACACCAAAACCGTTGAAGGAAGCGGATTTTCAAGATATGCCTTTAGCAACTTATCTCCTT
>JAUUZS010000183.1 GCA_030589835.1 Cyclobacteriaceae bacterium | reverse complement strand
CATGCCAAGGATGAAAACCCTGAGCTGGCAAAGGCCAGAAAACTCGGATTGCCAATTTATTCCTTTCCCGAATTTATCCGCAAACAATCTGACGATAAACAGCGCATTGTAATTGCGGGGAGCCATGGCAAAACCACTATCACGGCGATGATCATGCATGTGCTCAATTATGCAAACCGCGAATTTGACTACGTAGTTGGTGCCCACCTGGAAGGATTTGATAATATTGTAAAATTATCTGATGCCCCCATTATTATTATCGAGGGGGATGAATATTTTTCTTCAGCCCTGGATAAAACCCCGAAATTCCTCAATTACGAGCATCACATTGGACTGATCAGCGGAATTGCCTGGGACCACATCAACGCATTTGAAACTGTTGATGAATACGTAAAGCAATTTGAGATATTTGCTGATGCCACGCCCAAAAGTGGCACACTTGTATTTTGCGAGGAAGATGATATGGCCATGGTAATCGCGAGCAATCAGCGCACAGATGTAGGGCAGGTTCATTATCCTTTACATCCATATGTGGTAAAAAATGAGATTACCTATCTGAAAACTGAAGCAGGGCGCGTGCCCATCAAGATATTTGGTCAGCATAATATGCTAAACCTGAATGGTGCCCGCCTTCTTTTAAGCCGGGTTGGCATTACGGACGAGATTTTCTATGAAGCAATCAGCTCTTTTGAGGGCGCTTCAAAAAGATTGCAATTACTGAAGGAGAATAAAAGCACTTCTGTTTTTTTAGACTTTGCCCATTCTCCTTCAAAGGTCGAGGCGACCACATCAGCCTTTAAAGAAAGGTTTCCGAAGAGAAACCTTGTAGCATGTGTTGAACTGCACACATTTAGCAGCTTAAATAAAAACTTTATCAATAACTATCAGGACACATTACGCACAGCAGATGAGGGGTGTATTTATTTTAACCCGCACAACAATAAGCAAAAATTAGAAAGTAAAATAGACATTCAAGACATAGAAAATGCCTTCAATTTTCATGGGCTGAAGGTTTTTACCGAAGCAGAAGACCTTCAGACATTTTTATTGAAGAAAACATGGAAAGATACCAATTTGCTTCTAATGAGTTCAGGGCAATTTGGCAATTTAGATTTAATCGATTTAGCGCATAAAATCGTCGATTCCGCAAACTAATACAGGGTCTGAGTAGATTATCGGAACACATAAGACCATGAAGACAATCGGCAATTGGTCGCGTTACTTCATAGTATAAACAAACGAAACAGGCAATGCCAGAAATAAGTATTGAGATGCTATAGAGTAGGAATCCATGAAAAAATGCAAGGATTCAGCACAGCATGAAGATATAAAAAAGGCTGTTCCTGGGATAATAACCACGACGCACAACACATATTACAATACACAGCAAAGGGCAACCCTTATACCAAATTTAAACAGATGAACTTAAAACTTAAAAATCCGCTTGCATTTTTTGATCTTGAAACAACGGGAATCAACATCTCCCTTGATCGGGTAGTAGAAATTTCCATTTTGAAAGTAATGCCGAATGGGGACGAAGAAAAATATACTCACCGGATCAATCCCGGCATTCCAATTCCTACCGAGACGAGTCTCATTCATGGAATTTATGATGATGACGTGAAAGATGCTCCACTATTCAAAGACGTTGCAAAAACAATTGCCAAATTCCTGGAAGGTTGTGACCTGTCAGGTTTCAATATTCTTCGTTTCGATGTTCCGGTGCTGGTAGAGGAGTTTTTGAGAGCAGGAGTCAATTTTGATGTTTCAAAAAGAAAATTGATCGACTCACAAAAGATTTTTCATTTAATGGAAAAAAGAAACCTCGCTGCGGCCTATAAATTTTATTCCGGTAAAACACTTGAAAATGCGCATAGTGCCGAAGCTGATACCGCCGCCTCACATGAAATCCTTGTAAAACAAATTGAACGTTATAACGGGCAGGAAGTAGAAGATATGAAAGGCAATAAGCTTGGTGTTATACGTAATGATATGAATGCAATTCACAACATTACCCTCCAAAACATGGTTGATCTGGCAGGGAGAATGATATTTAATGATGACGGTGAAGAGGTATTTAACTTTGGAAAGCATAAAGGAAAAAGAGTCGTGGACATTTTGGCCAAAGAGCCAATGTATTATAATTGGATTCAAAAAAATGACTTTTCCTTAGATACGAAAAAGAAATTGACGGAGATTAAGCTGAAGCAATTCAATAAAAAATAATCATGCTGATGATTGCCAAGGATTGCCATGCTTTTATAGGCCTACAAAAAAAGTTACGCATTTCCATAAGCACTCTTTTTGAATTACCCTTCTTCCTTAAGACCCCCAGGTACAGGGTTCGGAGAGCCCGAAATATGTTCATTTCGGAGGATCTTCTTCTTCGCTTCCGCAGAATATTATCGGGGCGCAGCATGATAATTAGGGTTGAAAAGGATCGTTTGTACTTCCCCCGATTTAATTTTTCTTATATATATTAATTCAAAAATCCAGGCCATGGGCAAAATTATAATTGTTTCAAACAGACTTCCAGTAAAAATCATTCATGAGGATGATTCCTTTTACTATGTTCCCAGTGAAGGTGGCCTTGCTACCGGGTTGAGTTCTATATATAAAGAAGGCAATAATTTATGGGTAGGATGGCCTGGAGAGAGCGTAAAAAAAGAAGAAGAAAAAATTCAAATTACCAAAGATTTGAAAAAGGAAAATATGGCTCCTGTTTTTCTTTCCAAGAAGCTTATTGAGAACTTTTATGAAGGATTTAGCAACGACACCATTTGGCCTATCTTTCATTATTTTCTTCAATATGCCAATTTTGACCGCCACTTATTTGATGCATACGTCGAAGCCAATAAAATATTTTGCAAGGCTGTATTGGAAGTTGCCGAAGATGGCGACACCATTTGGATACATGATTACCAGTTGCTTCTATTGCCTCAAATGGTGCGTAAAAAACTGCCAAATGCAGGAATAGGTTTTTTTCAGCACATCCCCTTTCCTTCGTATGAGGTATTTCGAATGATGCCCTGGAGAAAGAAAATATTGAGAGGCATGCTGGGTGCAGATTTAATTGGATTCCACACTTATGATGACATGAGGCACTTTTTGTCTTCTGTGAGCAGACTGGTAGGCATACCGAATTCGAGAGGAAGAATAGAATCAGCAAATCGAATTACAGAGGTGGATTCATTTCCTATGGGAATTGATTATAATAAATATGCAATTACGGCGGCTTCTCCAAAAACCATCGATCAGGAAATAAAATACCGGGCCTCTCTGGGCAACCAGAAACTGATCGTTTCCGTTGACCGATTGGATTATTCAAAGGGCTTACCAAAGCGGCTTAAAGCCTTTGAGATGTTCCTTGCAAAATACCCGGAATATGAGGAAAAGGTTTCCATCATCATGATCGTGGTACCATCGAGAGATAATGTCGGGCAATACAAAGACCTCAAAGAGGAAGTTGATTTGTTGGTTGGCAGGATTAATGGAAGATTTGGAAAGCTAAATTGGACGCCGATCCATTACTTCTACAGGTCTTTTGCCCCGGAATCGTTATCTGCCTTCTACAGAATGGCGCATGTAGCACTCGTTACGCCAATGCGGGATGGAATGAACCTGGTCTGCAAAGAATTTATTGCCAGCAGGTTGGATAAAACAGGAGTGCTTATCCTCAGTGAAATGGCAGGAGCATCCAAAGAGCTTTCTGATGCGATATTGGTAAACCCCAACAATAGCGAGCAGATGGTTGATGCCATTTACCAGGCATTGACCATGCCAGAAGAAGAGCAAATCGTACATATTAGCCTGATGCAGGAAACGCTGAAAAGATATAACATCAATCATTGGGTTAAGATGTTTACCGACCGCTTAAATCATATCATAGAAATTCAAAAATCTATGGCCACCAAGCACCTGGATGCACAGGTGAGCAAATCTATCGCAGTAGAATTTGGCAAAGCAGAGAATAGAATGATGTTCCTTGATTATGATGGCACACTTACGGGTTTTCAACCCGATCCGCAAGCGGCAAAACCGGATGCGGCCCTGCTCAATTTATTAAAAAAGCTTTCGGGCAACCCAAAAAACAGGGTAGTGATTATCAGTGGCCGAGACAGCGAAACCCTGGACAAATGGGTGGGGCACATGCCGATAGATATCATTGCTGAACATGGAGTATGGCTTAAGGAAAGAGGTGGGAAGTGGGAGCCGATCACCAAACTAAAAAGCGAGTGGAAGAATGAATTCAGACCTATGCTCGAAGCCTATGTGAACCGTACCCCGGGTTCATTTATTGAAGAAAAAGACCATTCCCTTGTATGGCATTTCAGAAAAGTAGAAACAGGTCTTGGCGAGCTGAGATCAAGAGAGCTGTCCAGTCATCTGAAATATTTGTCCACAGGCAAAAATCTTCAGGTACTCGAAGGCGATATGGTGGTGGAGGTTAAAAACGCTGACGTAAACAAAGGCCGTGCAACACAGAAATGGATCAGCACCTACGAGCAGGATTTTGCCCTTGCCATAGGTGACGATTGGACGGATGAAGACACATTTAAAGCCATGCCGAAAAACGCCATCACGATAAAAGTTGGCAGCACTTCTTCAGCTGCTAAATACAATATTCCAACCTTTAAAGAGGTTCGTGGATTTTTAAAGCTTTTGGCAGAACAATAAATGCACGCTCCCTATACTTACTCTGGTCCTAGCTGATGCTACGACCGGAAACAACAAGGGACAAATACCTCCTAATCAGAGCAATACAAAAACAATACTTCCGTAAATGAATGACGGATAGATCGAATTATACGCTCTTTTTACTGATGGTTTTTTAGCGTGATGAAAAAGGGACAACTGTAGTTGTGAAAGGGCAAGTAATAAGTGCTTTCATAGAAAGCATATTTTACCAATCCATTTTTTTCTGATTGTCCCTCCATTCTGGAATGTATGCCCCTCCATATGCAATGATTGATGAGTTGCGTTTTTTATGGTGGAGAGTAATTGGGCAAGCTAAAAATCTTCCTTTCGTAACCGCAATTATGTATGTGAAGTTAGCGCTTTTGGGAGCAAGGATTTATTGTCAATAATTTTATTTGTAGTTATTTCCCCAAAAATGAGGGGCAATGTTTTTATTATATTTAAATCAATTCCTTGTTTATCAGTACTTTAAAAGTATCATTAATTATTCCCCGAATTATTCGGATTAATCTTGGCACAGAACTTGGTCAGGTAGTTTCTGCAAACAAAAACTTAACATCATGAAAGCTATAGTCTTTTTATTATCAATACTTATAGGCGTATCAAGTTGCATTGTCGACGTGGATTTAGTACCTCCCTACGTCGAAATCGGAACCCTAAATGAATACGAAACCAAGGAGGTAATACATGAAGTCTGGTCTGGTGGAGTGCTGATTTACGAAGAGGCCATTTACTATGCGTGGTTAGAAATTGAATTTCATAACCGGGGTGGTTTAAAGGCGGAGAACATAACTGCTGAAGTAATTTTTTACGATGGCAATCGGGAAATTCAATCCATTACGATTTTTATCCCGGATATCCGCTCAGGACAATCCTATAATTATACGCTTGATACAGGATTTGAATCTATGTATGACTACAATGATTACGAGGTTAAGGTACAATGGGAATGATTAGCGATTGATTATAATTTTTCTGATGGTGCTATAATCCATCTCACTTGTAACCATAAACATGTGAAGTCCGTTGGGCAATTTTTGGGCATCGATTTCGAAGGTATCTTCACCTGCTTTAAAAGTACCATTCAAAAGTTGCACTCCCCGCTGATCGATGATAGACCAATTCAGGTCGGTAGTGATTTGATCGGACAAGGACACAGTGAAATACTGATTTGCCGGGTTTGGATATATATTGGCGCTTTTAAATTTTTTCACATTCAATTCCTCTTCTAAACCTGTAATTATGGTTCGTTCCAATTCCGGAAGTGTGGCGAATTCTGCCTGATATACTTCTCTGGAACCTAAGTTTACATCATTTTGTACAAAGACGACAACTCCCAGATTTGAGTTATCATAGATCGTATTCCCTATCGCAAGGTGGTTTATATCCCAGGGCAAAATGATATTTCGAGACATCCCCTTTGACCAAGTCTCGAAGAATGGATATCCTCCCGCCGGCAACATGTCTTTTACAACATTATGCAGGGCCTCAATTCCATAGGGCAAATCTATTGAATTTCCATTTATGCTTGTTTCAATGGGCATGACGTTTACAATAATTTCTTCACTAATGGTATCGTTGGCGGTAATGGTTATACTAATATCCACTGCACTTTGACTTATTGGCAATATTTCAATATCAATATCAAAAAGTGGATCTTCCAATGCTCTGTTAAGTATGTGATAGTTTTCGATATTGGCATCAGAAAAATTGTACGATGTAAATCCATCCAAAAAGGCCTTTGGAGAAACATTGATATCATAAATTGATCCGCGGGTCTCAACAGGATACTTGTTGTTGAGATATATGGTGTCCGCTTGATCAGTTTTGTTATGATACTGAATAGGAATTATATCAAGAGGGTAATTCCGTGCCCATTCATTGATCTCCTCAATTTTGATGTTTGTATTATTAAGATTATCAATATGTTCAAGGAGTACATTGTGTTTTCTTTCGCGAATCTGGAAATTATCAAAAGCGAAACCATCAAAATGGACGTCATCAGGATTTCGATCATCACTACCAAATGCCACTCTGAACTGCACGGAAGCCTGATCCGGTCTTATGTCATCAAGCGGATAGCGTGCCGTTCTCCAGGTAGAGTCTTGTATTCCTGTCCAGGCATATCCACTTTCGTTGAATCCAGTGGTAATCCCCAGCAATCCATTTCCCGGTTGGCTAACCAGTCCCTTTTCATTGTACCAGTTGAGTCCAATTTGTTTTCTAGCATCCTTAGCCAAATCCCCTTCTTCACCGACCAAAGTAAACCACTCTATACCATCATACGAATACTGAAGCACTGCCCCATCACGAATACTTTGGGCATTTGCCCACACATCTATGGAGAGCATGGGTCTTTTGAGTGTGCTCAAATCAAACCAGGGTAAAGTGACATATGATTTTTCGTTATTGTTATAACCTCCGCCGTCTAAGCGACTGGTTACCCATGCCATATTATCTCCTTTTATCAAATTTTCGTCCGGTACTTTGAGCCGCCAGCTTGCATTGTCCCCTCTGAAGGAGGTAGGATTTGCCTGGTCATTAAAATCCTGGAACCATTCTCCAACAATAGATTCATGAATGGTAAACAAATTTGTTGTATCGGCATAACAACCTAAATTGGTTTTGATTTTCATGGACACCCGGGAATCCATATCTGTGAGCTGGAATTCATGATTAGGATTGGCAATACTATCATATTTATAGGAGCCGTAGATTGAGTAGGGTTCCCCAAAATCCCACCATATAGAATCGATAGACACTGATGGATCACTGTATCCGTTTGGAAACCCAGCGTTGGGATTGGGGATTTCTGTTTCATCAGTAAAACTGGAAACCGCCCCAATCACAAGGTTATTTCCATTAAATTTGGGCACTGGAACAGCCCCTATTTCAATTGATTTCGTTCTGGTTGTGGTACACTGATATTTTGTGGTTGCCGTTAAAGTCACCGGATACACACCAGGTTTATTATCGGCAAATTTTATTTCCGGGCTATGAACAGAGGAGGTGAGGATGTCCTCTCCCTCACCAATTTCCCACTCCCAACGCTCTATATAATCAGTATAGATGTCCTTGTTTATTAAACTGGAATTATTGACAAAATGAATGGTATCGGCGACACAATTATTCAATGTTGAAAATTCAATTACCGGCGCATCATTTACGTTTACTATTTTTACTTCCGT
>JAUUZS010000050.1 GCA_030589835.1 Cyclobacteriaceae bacterium | reverse complement strand
TAGCCATCTTTAGTGGAATTCGAAAATAGTATTCCATTTGATTATTGATATCCTGTGTGCCTGAAATTTCCATAAAACCCAAAGAAGAATTGATGGTCATTTGGGGTATGGTCACCACCCCATTGGTCACATCCAGGTTATTTGAAAGTGTGTCAAAACGAATTAATGAAAGGTTTTTGTTTTTGAAATACTCAGACAGTGCATTGAGTGGCGCATAGTCTTTAAGTTGCCCATTAATGATTTCAAGTTCCATTTGAATTTCAGTACCCATCATTTGTGGCGTCAAATCTGCCAGCATACGTGCTTTGCCTTTAATGTTGCCCGACATCCTGCCACTCAGGTTTTCCGATACGATCTCTTCTTGTCCAAAGTTTTCGAATCTCCACAACAGTTGATCCAGGTTTACTCCGTCAATATTTATTTCCGGATAGAAATAAATATTATCATGGTTTGAGCCATCGAAGTAGCCGGAAATATTAAATTCCCCTCCTGCGGTTTGCAATAAGAGGGTATCGATATATATAAAATGATTTTTTTGAATTCTAAAGTCAGCTACTAAGTTTTGGATTTCATGTCTGTGATATCGGAGTTGGTCAACTTCAAAATTAAATTCGATGTCCGTAAAGGGCAGTTTGTAAATGTTAAATATACTATCGCTGTTGGTGTTATGGCCATGTGAATGACCTGAGCTATAATTTGAAAGCTGGTCAAAATCTACGAGTTCTGCCTTTAAGGCAATAATATTTTTTGCCTTTTTGATGGAGTCGTTTGTGCCAAGATACAGATTAAGATTTGAAGAGAATACCGTATTGCCAATCGCTCCAGACATGCCCTTCAACATTATTGATTCATCCATGAACCGGAATTTCCCGTGAATATCCTTTATTTCCATTTCATGAACCTTGAGGCTTGCGTTTAGTTGATCAAAATAAATGTCTGTAGATTTTAGGCTGTCTTCAAAACACAATTGTGCATTTCCGTATAGGTCAAAATTGCTGATTTCTTCGCTACGATAATCTTCAGACACATAATTTTCTCCTCCGTAGGCTAAGATATCCTCCAATTTTATCAGATTCGATTTCAGGCTAAAATCAAGATCTATATCGCCATTTGGGCTTCCACCCATCAAAACAGGATAATTATCTATGCTCCCGGCAAACTGAAAATCACTTTTGTCAATTTTCCCATTGAATTCAAGGATTTCCATATCCTCCTCACCAATAATGATATGCGCATTAAATTTTCTTAAAGTATGCGGATAAGTTTCTAGTTTTCCATAAAAATTTTTAATAAAAAAATCTCCTTCAGGTAGGTTTTTAGAGCTGCTTAAGGCTCTGGCAGTTGTTCTGAAATTTAGATCAAGACGTAAATTATTGATTATTTCGTCAATAGGATTATTGTTTATGGTGTCCTGAGAAGTGAGCTCTTTGATGTTTAATGAAGTAGAATAGATAAATAAATTGGCATTTACCTCATCGTTGGTCTGGTGTATGATAGCCGGCAGGTCATCAATTTCACCTCGTATGGTGAGGTCGGAATTGCCTACATTTATAAAAAAATATTCGATATCGGCATGGTTCCCATCCATTGTTGCTTTGATGTCGATACTATCGAATGGCAAATGGTATCCGGGTAGCTCAAAACTAAGGTCGTTAACCTCCAACTCACTAAAATACGATTGACTAAACTCTTCCAGGCTTTTTTCCGGATTTTGAAGATCGACAATATCCTTGAAATTCATATTGATGGAAACATCACCATCCAGGTTTCTGAGCGAAGTGACATTGAGAAATTTCGCTAAAAAATCCAGATCAAAATTGGAGGTGATGCTCATATCAATTTCCGGAGATTCAAAATTGGTAATGCGTAAATTAGCAAAAAATGTTCCGGCTTCCGGTTTAGCGGTGACGTTTTCCAGAACAAATTCCATGGTCGAGAGGTCTCTGGCCTCGCCGTTGGTGTAATAGCCTTTAAACGCAATCTGCTCTAGTTTTTTGTTGGATATCGGATTGCTGAAATAGGCACTGTCACATCCGAATTCGGCTTTGACAGCGGGAAGATGTCCATTCATTGATTTCCCTTGTATCGTGGCGTTAAAAAATATCTTTCCCGCATTTTCATACTGTTCAAGGGTGGGGATCAACTCTTCCGGGGCAAAGGCAATAAAGAGGTTGAAATTTGGATTGTCGCCATGGATTTTGAGATTTATATCGAAATCCTCCAGCACATCAATAGAACCATCAACACTAAATACTCCATTTTTCAATATTATTTCTGAAGGATGGATGGTGAGGATGCCGTTTTCCTTGTTGTAATCCAACTCAGTAATAGCATTGAAATGTTTGTTCTTGAAAATGGTGGAATCTTCATCATTAATCACATTGAGAATAAATTGACTCTCCAATCCAATCATCAAGGTGTTGTCTGCATTTTTAAACCTCGAAGTGGCATTTTCAATATAAGTTTCAGCATGAATGTTTGTGCGTTCATCAAACTTGATAATATCCAGGTTGGCAAGCTCAATCTTTTGAAGCTCGATATTGTATTCATCTTTGATGTCTTTGATTTTTCTTTCACCGGTCAGTGCATTCAGCAGGTTAAGGCTACCGTTGTGATAACGGACAATATCGAAATTCCCGTTTTCAATTTTAAGTAAATTAACGCTGAGATTTCCCTTGACCAGGGCCAGGAAATTAAATCCAAGTGAGATGTGCGATACATCGAGAATTGGTGCGAACATATCCGCTTTGTCTTCATAAACCTGCACATTTTCTATGACTACTGAAATAAATGGGAAATTTGCAAACGGTGAAATGTCCGTGTCGCCAATGACAATGGCCCCTTGAAAATCATCATTAAACCTATGGACAATATTCTGGACAACTTTATCCTGTTGCCATACCAGGATTATTATTGTAAGAAAAAAAAGTGTTATGCATGTAAAGAAAACCCCAAGTACAATGCGCCTCCGAAATTTCCATTTATTCATTTTCAAGATGCCCATTTAGTTTTGCAAATGCATAATAATTTATAAAATAGCTTCCGGCCCTGTTCCTTAAGGCAATTCAAAAATACATAATCAAGGCCTAAAAGTATAGCCAAACTGACATTCAAAGCAAAAGGAAATCGATAGCTTTAGAATAAGGAGGATAGTACTATGATTTTTTGACCTATGCGAGACAATAATTTCTATGTGCCCCGAAATTCAGGCAAGCGAACTTGGTGGGGAAGGCTAAATTTTTAAAACGTAATATTTTGTAAATAATGTTTTGTGGTTTTGTCTTTTTCAAAGTATTTCTTTCTTTTTGTAAGAAATGCAATGAGAGGCTTATGAAAAGGTTAATGATTTTTATGCTCAGTATGTTTTTTTATGGTGCACAAGCTCAGACACAAGGCGCACAATCTATTGGTGCTATTCAGTACAGCGTTTCCATGTCAGCGCCACATACACATTATTTTGAGGTTGAAATTCACCTGAAAAATTTCGATGAGGATTATGTGGATTTCAAAATGCCGGTCTGGACTCCGGGATCATACCTGGTGCGTGAATATGCTAAAAATGTCGAAGGATTTTCTGCCCTAGATGGAAGTGATGGGAGTGCATTGAAGGTTCATAAGATCAACAAATACACCTGGAGGGTCGGGCATAACAAGGCAGATGATGTGTTGATCAAATATAAAGTATATGCTTTTGAGGGATCCATCAGAATGAGTTATTTAGATGACGATCATGCATTTATTATGGCCAATACCTTGTTGATGTTTGTGGAAGATCTTAGGAATACCTCTTCTATATTAAAGATCGATATACCTGACAAGTGGAAAAAAATATCGACTTCGTTGACCAGGATAGAGGGAAACCCGTTTGCCTTTTATGTGCCCAATTATGATATTTTGGTCGATTCGCCAATAGAAATCGGGAACCATGAAATCATTGAATTTACCGCAGCAGGTGTACCACATGAGCTTGTGATGTCCGGGCAGGCAAACTACAATAAAAAACAGTTGCAGACCGATCTGAAGAAAATAGTGGAATCTTCAACAGCTATTTTTAATGAGAATCCCAATGAAAAATATACTTTCATTGTTCATAATTCCGATAAACGAGCCGGTGGTCTGGAACATCTTAGTTCTACGGTTCTGGTCGTTTGAAGATGGTCATACGGAGACCCGATATCTTACGAAAAATTCCTTGCTTTGGCGGCTCATGAGTATTTTCATTTGTGGTGGGTAAAGCGCATAAAGCCAATTGAGTTTGAGTATATTAACTATGATCGGGAATCCTATACCGATTTGCTCTGGGTAATGGAAGGGATGACCAGCTACTTCGAAGAGAAAATAATGTTGCGGGCTGGATTTTATGATGAGGATAAATTCATCAGAAACCTTTTGTCCGCCATGTCAAATAACCAAAATACACCAGGGGCACGGGTACAGTCAGTCGCTGAGGCGGGTTTTGATGCATGGATAAAATTTTATAGAAAAAATGAAAATAGCAACAACAACCAGGTGTCGTATTATAGCAAAGGAATGATATTAGGTGCTTTATTGGATTTGGAAATTCTTGAAGGATCAAAAGGAAAAAAATCGCTGGATGATGTGGCACATGAGCTATACCATCAATATTATAAAAAGGAAAAAAGAGGGATAGCTGTTGGAGACTTGAAAAAAGCAGCAGAAAATGCAAGCGGAAGAAATTTAGACCATTTTTTTAATGACTATGTAGATGGTACTAAAGATCTTGATAATGAAAAATACCTTCGTTTTGCAGGCCTTGAGTTGATAGAAATAAATGGCGCTACAGATAAAAAATCTATAGGGGCGAATGTAGTCTGGGAAACCGATGGACTGTATGTGAAATCTTTGGTAAGAGGAGGGTCGGCCTATGAAAATGGCCTGAATGTGGGTGATGAATTGATCTCCATTAATGGATATCGAATTAATAGCAATAATATAAATTTGTTGATGGATCAGTATAATATTGGTGAAATGTTGACTATTTTGATTAATCGAAAAGGGAGGATCCGTCAGATAGAATTGGAGGTTAGAAAAGATGAAAATGTTAGCTTTAGATATGAAAAAGTAAAGGATAGGACAAGACAACAGGAAAAAGTGTATAAAACATGGCTTGAAAAGTAAAATCCATGAGCCAAAGGATCATTTAATATTTGTAGTATGGAGCACAATATATAGATTTGTAGTCCAATAAATTCGTACTATGATCAGGGAAGAAGCAGAAAAAAAAATCCAGGAGCTTATTGAGAAAATTCATGACTACAATACGAGGTATTACCAGGAAAGTGTGTCTGAGATATCAGATTTTGAGTTCGATCAATTGTTGAAATACCTTGAGAACCTGGAAGCAGAATTCCCCGAGTTTAAATACGATTATTCGCCAACCCAGCGAGTGGGGGGCACAATCACCAAATCTTTCGATTCTGTAGTCCATAAAAATGCTATGCTTTCGCTTTCGAATACCTATTCTGCAGAGGAACTATATGATTTTGATGCCAGGGTAGCTAAGGGACTTGAAGGGCAAGAATACGAGTATTTTTGTGAATTAAAATTCGATGGCGTGGCAATTAGTTTATGGTATGAAAATGGGGTACTGCAAAAGGCAGTGACCCGAGGTGACGGCACTCGAGGCGATGACATCACCGCAAATGCAAAGACGATTCGGACCATACCTCTAAAATTGGATCCCGGAAACAAGCTGCCAAATGTATTTGAGGTGAGAGGAGAAGTATTTATGTCGAGAGATTCATTTGATGCTTTAAATGCTGAAAAAAAATCTAAAGGGGAAGCTACAATGGCAAATCCAAGAAATACCGCCTCCGGGACGCTTAAAATGAAGGATTCTTCCATAGTATCAAAAAGAAAACTGGATTGTTATTTATATTATTTTCAAAGTGACGATTCAATAGTATCTACTCATGAAGAGGCTATTCACCTGATTAATAAAGAGGGTTTCAACGTTTCGGAAACCTATAAAAAGTGCCGTAATATCCGTGAAGTGGTCAAATATATTGAAGAATGGGAGTTCAGGCGATTTGATTTGCCACTCGATACCGACGGCATTGTAATAAAAGTAAACAGTCTTGACCAGCAAAGTCAGTTAGGCTTTACGGCAAAGAGCCCACGTTGGGCAATTTCATATAAATACAAAACCCAAAGTGCTACGACAAAGCTCAAACATATAAGCTATCAGGTGGGCAGAACCGGGGCGATTACTCCGGTAGCAGAATTGGACCCGGTACTACTTGCTGGAACGACTGTTAAGAGAGCATCACTTCATAATGCGAATGAGATTGAGCGATTAGGGTTGATGATTGGGGATTTGGTTTTTGTAGAAAAAGGTGGGGAAATTATTCCAAAAATTACAGGGGTTGACCTGGACAGCAGGCAAGGGAAAACGGAGAAGGTGGCCTATATTTCCCTTTGCCCGGAATGCCATACCGAATTGGTTCGAAAGGAAGGGGAAGCCAAGCACTATTGTCCTAATGAAGTTACATGTCCATCGCAGGTTTTGGGAAGGATTGAGCACTTTATCCAACGTAAGGCCATGAATATTGAGGGTCTTGGGCCAGAAACCATCAGAGGTTTGTTGTATCAGGGTAAAATTGAAGATGTTGCAGACTTATATACCTTGAACTATGAAGACCTGAACGGGTTGGAGTTTGAAGTATATTCAGAAAAAAAAGGGAGATCATCCATTCGAAGTCTAAGGGAGAAATCTGCCAGGAACATTGTCAATTCGATCGGAAAATCAAAATCCCAACCATTTGAACACCTTCTTTTTGGGCTTGGAATTCGTTATGTTGGGGAGACGGTCTCCGAAAAACTCGCTGAGCATTTTAAGGACATCAGAAACCTTGCCGGAGCCTCTTATGAAACGTTGATCGAGGTAGATGAAATTGGAGAACGGATAGCAGAAAGTTTAAGGCAATATTTTGATGATCCGGTCAATAATGATATGTTGGAACGATTAATCCATATAGGATTAAGAACAAAAGTACCTGAAATAAAAGAAAATTCGGACAATAATGTACTGGAAGGAAAAACATTTGTAATTTCAGGAGTTTTTGAGAAAGTCAGCAGGGATGACCTGAAAAAACTGATTAAAAATTATGGGGGCAAAGTTTTATCATCTATTTCATCAAAACTTGACTATCTTTTGGCAGGTGATAAAATGGGGCCATCAAAATTGGAGAAAGCAGAAAAGCTGAATATACAAAAAATATCTGAGGAGGATTTTTTGAACATGATAAAACAAAATGATTAATTTTTTAAAAAATTATAGCTTAAGAATTGGCTTAAAAATGTCAATCAGAAGAAACAAGGCAAAGAGATACAGTTATAGTTATCTCAATGCAAAAAAAATATTGATATTTTTTACCTCTGAAGGAAATCAAAAGATAGCTCTGGTAAAAGGCATTCAGAACAAGATGGAAAAGGAAGGAAAAAAGGTAGAATTTCTATTTCTTTTGGCCAACGAGGAAGATAAACCGGATGCCCATCTCGATGATGGAATGGAACGATTGACCGTAGAGGATTTTTCTTTTTTTGGGGAGATCCATAAACCTTCAGTCAATACACTTTTAAAAAAAGAATATGATTACATGATCCATGCAGATATGGAAAGTACCATTTATTCCGATCTGATCATGTCGAAATGCAAGGCCAAATGTAGAGTTGGAAGATATTTCAAGGGTCATGATGACCAATACGATATGATGGTCAGTATTCCAGGTGATAAAAAGATCAATTTCCTTCTTGACCAACTCTACCACTATACAAAAGCACTATAATATTAAATTATGCAAGATTTATTCAAAGGTACTGGCGTGGCACTTGTTACGCCATTTAACTCTGAACTGCAAATAGATTATAAAGGTTTCGAAAAACTTTTAGAATTTAATGCCCGCGAGGGAGTAGATTATTTTGTCGTAAACGGCACCACCGGAGAGTCGGCAACGACGAGCAAAGAGGAGAAGAGGGCGCTACTGAAATGTATTCATGCAAATAACCCAAGAAATCTTCCCGTAGTGTATGGTACTGGAGGTTATGACACATTGGATACTGTTGCCCATGTCCGGGAAATGGATTGGATAGGTGTTGATGCGCTTTTAAGTGTAAGCCCATATTATAACAGGCCGAGCCAAAAAGGAATAATAGCGCATTACGAAGCGATTGCAGATGCATGTCCTGTTCCTTTGATCATGTACAATGTCCCAAAACGTACCGGAAGCAATATGTCTGCCTCGACTACCTTAGCATTATCAGCCCACGAAAATATAATAGGAATTAAGGAGGCTTCAGGTGATTTCGGGCAATTAGTTGATGTCGTATCTGGAAAACCAGATGATTTTATGTTGATTTCCGGGGACGATATGTGTACTGTTCCCATGATTTCACTTGGTGCTGTGGGGGTTATTTCTGTATTGGGCAATGCTTTTCCTAGGGAAATGTCTTCTATGGTAAAGGCCGCTCTCGAGCACGATACTAAAACAGCCTTGTCCTATTTGGCTCAGCTGAATAAAATTAATCCTCATATGTATTCAGAGGCAAGTCCTGTGGGAATTAAAGAGGTTCTGCGTCAAATCGGGATATGTGACAATCATGTAAGGCTTCCTTTGGTGTCCCCGTCTGAAGAATTGATATTGACAATTAAAGGACTGTTGTAGAGCACTTTACATTTAAAAAATAGGAAATAAAAAAAGGAGCAAATGCTCCTTTTTTTATTTCTAAACCGGGATATATTTATTATCCTTTGTTTTTAATATCCTGTACTTCTACTCTGATTTCCTGAGATAGATTTTTCAATTCTTGCATTCCTTTTCTGACTCGAGTACCAGCTGCCTGGTTTTCTTTGTCATAAAATTTCTGGAAATCACCTTCAAGTGACATTACTAAATCTTTAAGTTCATCGAATCTTTTCATCTTATAAATGTTATGGTATTGTTAAAAAAACGTTTGGATTTTGTTAAGGCAATATAGCTAAAATGTTCATTAATCAATAAAAACGACCTATATTTTCATTAATTATTGTTCAAAATTAAATATACCCTCCTTTTTATATACTCCTGACTCCAAATTTTCCCTTACAGCATCAAATGCATCTATCGTGATTTTTACATCTTCCAGCGAATGAACTGCTGTAGGAATTATGCGAAGCATAATGATATTTTTTGGTACAATAGGGTAGATAACCATAGAACAGAAAATATTATATTTTTCTCTGAGGTCCAAAATCAAATTACCGGCTTCATATTCTGTCCCGTTTAAAAACACAGGTGTTACAGGAGATTTAGTGGTGCCAAGATTATAGCCTTTCTGTCTTAATCCGCTTTGAATGGCTTCGACAATTTTCCATAAATGAGCTTTCAATTCAGGTTGTGTCCTGAGCAATTCCAGTCGTTTCATTCCCCCTAATACTAAAGGCATTGGAAGGGATTTGGCAAAAATCTGTGACCTCACATTATAGCGTAGATATTTCACTACTTTTTTATCGCAAGCAACAAAAGCTCCTATACTTGCCATCGACTTGGCAAAAGTGGATATATAAATATCTATGTCATTCTGGACCCCAAAATGTTCGCCAGTACCGGCGCCGGTTTTACCCATGGTTCCAAAGCCATGAGCATCATCCACCAAAAGACGGAAGTTAAATTTCTTTTTAAGCTCAACAATTCCTTTGAGATCGCCCAGGTTACCAGACATTCCAAATACCCCTTCTGAGATCACCAGGATTCCTCCTCCTGTTTCATTGGTAATTCTTGTTGCTCTATTAAGTTGTTTTTCAAGATTTTCGAGATCATTATGAGGAAAAATGAAGCGTTTTCCCATATGCAACCGTACACCATCAATGATGCAGGCATGCGATTCGGCATCGTACACAATCACGTCTTTCCGGTCAACTACTGTGTCGATAATGGATACGACCCCCTGATAGCCAAAATTAAGGAGCATGGCGTCTTCTTTGCTCACAAAATCGGCAAGTTCAGATTCGAATTGTTCATGCTGTTTGGTATTGCCAGACATGATTCTTGCCCCCATAGGATAGGCCATTCCCCATTCCGCTGCGGCGTCAGCATCCGCTTTTCTTACTTCCGGATGATTTGCTAAACCCAGATAACTGTTCAGACTCCATACAAGAACTTCCCGGCCCTGAAAATGCATTCTGGGCGCAATTTCCCCCTCTAATTTTGGAAACATAAAGTAACCGTCATCCTCGTCAGCAAATCTGCCTAGTGGGGTTTTGCTAATATCAAGTTTATCAAAAATATCCACGCTTCTAAATTTAAAATTCTATCTGATTCCTTTTAAAGCTGCAAAGCTAACATTTTAATACCTTTCGGCCAAAGTAAGCCAGTGAAATTGCTCATGATGCGGCTATACTTTTATCCCTTAACACAGGAATTGAATCCTGGAAAAGAAATCTTAATTCGTGACTTGCTCAAATTAAATTTTACAATAAGCCTGTTTCTCAGGGTATTCGCTAAAATTAAATTTCTACGACAGAATATAATATGGTAGTTGCCAGGCGATTTTACGAAAATTTAGGTGTATAAAGATTTTAAAACAATACCTATATAAACAGCAATTAATGGCTGAGTTGAGCAAAAAATGAAATAGACAACATAAATGCGCTGATAGATTTAGGCTGTAATGAGCATGAATAATAATTATAGAGTTTCCGGAATATGAGATAATTTTAATTAAAAAAGTGATAGGGACTGCAATCTATGATTGCTGACTTTGCAAGTTATAAAATTGTTGATAAGTTTGAAAGGTTGAACTTGCGGTTCAATTAGGGAGTAACTAATTGCTGCGAGCGATTGAAATAAAAAGCATTATTATGGTATTTTCAAAATTTGGTTTAAGTGTTTTATTGTTTTTTTTAACATTTCATTCATATGGACAGGAGGCGGATATTAATGAACTTTATCCAATATTGAATGAATATGTAAAAGATTTCCCCAAAGAATTTCGGAAAATTGCTGAAGATCGTAGGTATCGCCTGAATGAGATTGTATATTTTCTTGAGGAACAAGAAAAAAATAAAGACCCCTGGCAAATATTGTTTATAAGTACTCATCAGTCTTCCATTAGTCAGATGACCCAGATTTGGTCAAATGTGGCGGCTTATTATTTTGGATTTTCGAAATTTCAGTCTTTTTCTGGAGGAATAAAACCGGTAGAAATATCTGTGAATACGATAATAACCATGGAGAAGGCTGGCTTTATAGTGTATAAATCTAATGTCGGCGGAATTGATGTGTACCGGGTAAAGTATTCCTACAGCCTTGAGCCTATAGTTGCCTTCCCTAAAAAGATAAGGCATGTAAAAAATCCTGTTGAAAATTTCATGGCTGTGGTGGTCGAGGAAAATGCTGACATCAACACGCCTAATATCAAAGGCACCTACCATAGATTACTTCTGAATTATAATGATCCTGTGGGGTATGAGGGGTCTGGTCTTGAAGACGAAATCTATGAAGAGAGTTGCCGAACCATAGCCGTTGAGATGTTTTATATTTTTTCTCAGTTACGAAAAAGATTGCATTAAGGTCAGGCAACACGAATGTTTTTTTGGTTGAGATAAGGCCCCCATTCTGCAAGACAATTCCCGGATATGAGTTTTAAGAACATGATGTATGATGGCCGGTAGGGTCGAAAGGTCAATTTCAAACCCGCGTTTTCAGGGGAGTAATCCCCTTTCCTTGAATTGCATCTTTTACAGGCGGTAACAAGATTATTCCACGAAGATTTTCCACCTTTTGATTTAGGGATTAAATGATCTAAGGTCAGCTCCTTAGTTGTTCCGCAATATCCGCATTTAAATCCATCTCTTTTGAAAACGTTTTCTCTCGTGAGTGCGACGCCTTTGTATGGGACATTCACATATCTGTTGAGTTTTATTACAGAAGGCATGGAGAAAGTGTCACGAACGGTATGGAAAGTTAAGGTATCATTTGCCTTAACCATATCGGCTTTTTGAAGATAAATAAGTAGAAACGCACGTTGTACCGAGCATATAGCTAGAGGTGAATAGTCTAGATTCAATACAAGTGCATTAATGGTCATGTTTTCAAAAAGCGCTTAATTCCTTCTAAAGTATGAGTATAGGTTGATAATTCCACATTATATATGCCCTTTTCATCCAATTTGTCTTTTCTCACAAAACCCGAAGCGTGGATGATGTCCTGATCTTCCATGATAATCCCCACATGGGAAATTTTGTTTTTTTCATTTATAAAAAATGCCACATCCCCTGGTAGGGCGGCTGCCAGCTCCCCGACGTTGATGCCTTGTTGATATTGTTCATGGGCATCTCTTTGCAATTTATAGCCACAAAGTTTGAAAATCTGTTGGGTTAATCCTGAACAATCTATACCAAAAGGAGTTTTTCCTCCCCAAAGGTATGGTGCGTTCAAATAATTCGTAATGATGTGTTTCAGGAAATCAAAGCCTTGTTTTTCGCCAATGTTCTTTGATACGCCATTAAAGGCAAATTGTTCGTTAACTTCAAAAAGTTCGTAGCTGGATATCGGTAGTACACTTCCTGTTACGATCTGAATAAGTCTTCTTTTGTAGAGAATTGTGGAGGTGATATCTGTTGAAATTTTGAATTCTGTATTATTGAGATGTTCAAAATATTCTTTTGATATCTCTGTGTGTTGTGATACATCTATCCATCCTTCGTATTGATCAAATTCGATGGTGATTTTGGCCCATTTCCCATTTTCAGAATACTCATTTATGCTATAATGATCTCCAAATATAAGCTGAGAAACCATCTCAGCCCGGTCATCAGCGGTGGCACGAACGGGAACTATTCCCAATCTGCAAATACCTTTACTATTACTTTTCATTTATATCTTTAACCTGGCCAGTTCCTTTTTTAAATCTTTTTCTTTGATATCATGCCTTTTGTCATGGAGTTTTTTTCCTTTTGCCAGGGCGATTTCTAACTTTGCCAATCCCTTGTTGGTCACAAATAAGCGTACTGGAAT
>JAUUZS010000324.1 GCA_030589835.1 Cyclobacteriaceae bacterium | reverse complement strand
CCAACTTGGGCTTTTTCCCAGCTTCGGCGTTACCAAAATACTCATTTAGCGATGCTAAACTCCGTTTTTGGTGCCTTGTAGCTGAAAAAAATACCTGTGTTGGTATTCCAAAAGGAATTAATAGAGGTCCCCAATAGCTTCTATCACAAATTTGGTCCGGTTAAATTAATTTTTCTAAGCTAAACTGGGCGATTCAGGTGAGATGTAAAGACCACCTGACGGCTATAGCCGGCAGGCTGCGAGGCAGGGAAAAAAATAAATTCGTCAATTCGGTCAACTTATTTATAGCCATTCCTAAGTGCTTAGCATTTCCATTGAAATGGCAACATGAATTTGCAGTACAACACTTGATGCCCTTTTTATTTTTGGCGTCATAAAAACCTTGATCATTACTGTGCAGAAAGTCTTTTTAAAGACAAACAAGAATAATTTAATGAGCCAAATTATGTGCCAATTTCAACAAAAACCAAATAACTATGAGCTATTTACAAAATGTGAGTGCATTGTACACAATGATTGGGCAAGGCCAAATGCTGGAAGCATTTGAAAAGTACTATCATGATGATGTTGTTATGGTGGAAGCCACAGGTGAAGAACGCAAAGGCAAGCATGCCAACAGGGAGTTTGAAAAACAATGGCTATCGTCAATTAAGGAAATGCATGGAGGAGGTGTTACTGGAATTACTTCAAATGAAGAGGAAGGAATCACGATGGTGGAAACCTGGATGGATGCTACATTTCAGGATGGAAATCGAATGAAAATGGAGGAAGTGTGTACTCAGAAATGGAAGGGGGATCAAATCGTTCATGAGCGGTTTTATTATAATACACCCGCGTAATTTAGTGTCTTTTAGATGTTGAGCCATACTACGCCAGACATTTTATTCTATGCTTACAAAGTAAAATGCTTTGCCCCGCACCTTTCGCGGGGTATTTTTTTTACAAGAAAGAGCTTTCTTGTTTGGTGAATGAATTATTCAAGCTAAATTGATTTCATTAATCACACGATATATTGATTTTAAGAAGATGAATAGTTCAGTTCAGATCATTCCTTTGCAGAATTTAGCTTTGGCATTTATTCCCGTAGTTGCGGTAATCCTTATTTTATGGAAATGGAAATTATTATATAAAAATTCGCTCTATGCCGTATTTCGAATGCTCATACAGCTTTTGCTCATTGGGTATTTTCTGGCATATATTTTTGAAGCCGACAGCTCCCTTATTGTTCTGGCTGTGTTAGCAGTCATGCTTTTTTCGTCAAGCCTTATTGCTTTGCGGACCATGCAGATGCCAAAAAAATCCTTGTATTTAAAATCATTTTATTCGATCGCTTTTTCCGGTGGGCTCATTTTGTTTTTGGTTACCCAGGGGGTGCTGGGCTTGGAACCCTGGTTTTTACCTAGTTATATGATTCCATTGGCGGGGATGATCTTTGCCAATGCCATGAATAGTGTGAGTATTGCAGGAGAAAGACTTGAGTCTGAATTAAAAAGAGATGTCCCTTATAATCAGGCAAGAAATGTCGCCATTCAAGCATCACTGATACCAATAACCAATTCACTATTTGCAGTAGGTCTTGTTTCCCTTCCGGGAATGATGACCGGACAAATATTATCGGGGGTGACACCTTTTATTGCCGCCAGATATCAGATTATGGTGATGTGTATGGTTTATGGCTCGGCAGGAATTTCATCCGCAATATTTCTGACCTTGGTAAAAGCTGATTTTGAAAAAAATACAGCACAGATCAAACTAAAAAATCAGTAGCCAGTTTTTTTCTCAGGAAACTTACTAAGAGGCTGTCCATAAAGTGCTTGATTTTTGAATTGTTTAGATTTTTGATGAATTTTTGGCTTTCTCAATGCAGCAAATGCCTGGGTATTAGGCAAGTTGAGAAAGGTAATGAGGCGCAAAAAGATGAATAATTCAATTCGATGACTTTATGGACAGGCTCTATATAGAGGCTTGTTCTATGGTTTTTTTGATAATATCCGTAAAGTATTTTCCTTTATAAGGGCCAACCCAATTCATGGTTTTTACTTCGTCATGATCACATGTTGCGTAATGACCATCTTCGGAAATATACCCAACATAATTTCCGTTAAAACTGGTGATGAATAGCTGTTTGCCATGGGCATTGGCAAATTGATCCAGGCTGTTGTTAATGGATAATTCACCTGAATAGTCACACGGCATTCCCACCAACAGCACATTACCGATTTCTAGTACCTTAATATTGGCCTGAAGAGGCTTGAGTAATGCGCTGAATAGCCAGTCTCTGATCCGAAGTCCATTGCTAATCCGCAGTTGGGAGGGGGGCATTTTTATTTCCACATCCATGCCACCAAGATTCGAAAACCACTGGTAATCTATTGAGTCAAGATTGTGGTTAATTTTTTTACTTAACAGTTCGCCTACCCTCCTGATGCGCTCATGACCTTTGGCGATATCGATGTTAATGCTATGACTTCCGACCATTCCCGCACAAAACATGGCAAAATCCACGTCATTTTGTTTTTCCAATTCATCAACCAAAACGCCGGGATAATCTCTGCTTATCTCCCAATTGTCTGCATTCATGTTTGTGGGGTGACCGGTAAAAGAAGTGATAACTGCTTTTATGCCATTTTCTTTTTTTAGACTGATTACCCTCAGGAATGGATCTTTTTTTCCTTTTTTTCCTGCAAGCCTGTTTGCTACTAATTCATGGGCATCAATTTTTCCAAACCCGATTTTAACTAGCGATTTATTATTTCTGGCGAGCCGCACACTTTTCAATATTTGGGAAATCATATAAGCCACATTTCCCTGATTATAATCGCCAAAAATAAATTTCCCTGCCAAGGATTTTTCCCAGCTTCCAAACCCATTATGGGTATGTGTGGCATTCAGGAAAATCTCATCTTCCAGAAATCCTACCTTAGAAAGCGAATCCTGAATAGCATCTTTAACGATTTCCGGAAATAAAAGCAAATCCAGCGAAATTATCACAACTTCCTTGATGCCATTATCAAATACTACAGCACGGGAATACAATGAATCCAGAACGGAAGTATATGGACCCCTGGAGCCATAACCGGCCATTTTTATGGGGGATTTTGGGGTTATATTTACCGAAGCCCAACCCGAGGCGATTCTCGTTTTTCCTTCCGACGAATTCAATGCCGCCTCATTAAGGTTTTGATACGTCTGTTGTACTTCCGTGAGTTGGTCTAGTGGAGTGAAATCAAGTGGGGCAATTGATGCGATTGGAAAAAAAATAACTGCAAATAATGCGATCCATGCACTCCAAAACTTTTTTGTTGAGCTTATCTTTTTGATCATTATACTTTTCTGTCGCTCGAATATAATAGAATTATTATTTTTCCAGATCAATTTAATGTCATCTTCATAAAAAAAATATAGCTGAATGAAGCCCGAACCATTGTATTTGATTAATTTTAATTAAATTTTTTCACATAAATTTAAGATGATGAATAAGCCTTTAGCTCGTATTTTGAGTTTGTTTTTTGTTTCCACAATATTTATGTATTCATGTGGGTCAAAAAAGAATGAAGAATCGAGAAAAGATGATGAAAAAAGGACTGAAACTAAGGCAGAATCAAAAAAGGGAGGTAAAAATTCTGCACCTGGAAATGAATGGATCGATGCCTCTGAAGCTTCAAATCTGAGCAGCACCTGGGTAGATGAGGAGGATAAAGGCCAGCTGAGCAATACATGGGCCGAAGATGCCTTTGCTGACGAGTCAGAAGGTTCATCGCTTTCAAACTCGTGGGTCGATGAAGATGGCGAAACGATTTACAAAAAAACAGAAGTGCCACCGGAGTTTGTCGGGGGCAAAGACGCTCTTTTTAAGTATATCCAAGAAAATATTGAGTATCCTGAGAATGTACAAAAGGGCAATGTATATGTCGCTTTTGTTGTGACCAAGGACGGAGCCATCCGGGACGTGAGAATTGTAAAAGGGGTAAATGAAGGCTGCGATAAAGAGGCCTTAAGGATTATTAAGAACATGCCAAAATGGGACGCCGGAATGGAAAAAGGAAAAATCGTGAGTTCGGTTTATGGACTCCCGATTATTTTCAGGCCATGATTTTTTTTGTGAAAAGAAAAATTGATATTCACTAATACGGTAAAATTAATATTGATTCATTTTACTTACGGTTCAGAATGTATAATTTTATAAGATAAGAACTGAAAAATAGTAAGGTTTTCTACATCAGAAATTTTTTCACTGTTCTAAAGACACATCAACAAAACCCAATTAAAAATGAAAATTTCAAGGTCAATAAAGCTACAAATAGCAATTGTATCAATTGTTATATTTTTTGTCTCTGCGAATGGCTATGCTCAAAAGGCCAAAAGCCAGCAGGAGTTAGACAAAAAAGTCACCGCGTTTTTAGAAGATCGAAATGATGAATGGCGATATTGGAATGTGCCCTATCAGGATGGCAAGGCATTGCATGATATTATTGTAAAAAACAAGTATAAATCCGTATTGGAAATCGGAACTTCAACTGGCCACTCTACCATATGGATGGCCTGGGCGGTGAGCAAAACAGGGGGTAAAGTCATTACCATAGAAATTGATGAAGGAAGGCACAAAACAGCCCTCGAAAACATAAAAAAAGCAGGCTTGTCAGATTATGTTGATGCACGTCTGGCCGATGCCCACGAATTAGTAAAAAAACTAGAAGGGCCATTTGATTTTGTTTTTTCTGATGCCGATAAAGGGTGGTACACTCAATATTTCAAGGATGTGGACCCTAAGCTGCAGGTTGGTGGATGTTTTACCGCCCATAACGTGAGCAACACCTATGGTGGTGCCGGTGATTTTTTAAAACATGTACAGCAGTTATCAAATTATAAAACTACAGTTGATAATTCGAGCAGCTCGGGCATTTCAATAAGTTATAAAAAATCTGAATAGCAATTTTTGAAAAATCAGCAGACGAAAGGATTTTTAACGAGGCGATTAGGCTTGTTTCCTGTCACAAATATAGTCATTGCCAATATGATAGGAGCGGGGATTTTTACCACTTCCGGGCTTCTGATGGCAGGCCTCAAGGATCCTATTTTAATGCTGGCGCTTTGGCTTGTAGGAGGCTTCATTGCTTTTGCCGGAGCGATGTGTTACGGAGAACTGGGGGCATCAATACCTAATGCCGGGGGCGAGTATGCGATTTTATCCAAGCTGTACAATCCTAAGCTTGGTTTTTTGAGTGGCTGGGTGTCTTTTGTGGTAGGTTTTTCGGCTCCCATTGCAGCTTCGTCCATTGGTTTTAGTGAATACCTGAGTCGTGCACTTCCCTATATTTTTGAAAATTCATGGATTGGCATTGAAGGGATGAAAAAAATCTATTCGATTCTTATCATTGTCATTTTTACATTGGTCCATCTGAGGGGGGTTGATTTTGGTGCTAAAGTCCAGAATTATCTCACGATCATGAAAGTGCTTCTGGTAGTGGGCTTAATTCTTTTTGGATTCTCCCTGGGGAAGGGTGATTTTGGAAATTTAAAAGTTGCTGAAGAAATCACCTCGTCACCATTGGAATGGAAAACAAT
>JAUUZS010000293.1 GCA_030589835.1 Cyclobacteriaceae bacterium | reverse complement strand
TCACACTGAAACCTGGCACAGGTCTAGTGACAATTTCTACAGCAAATTTGGCCTACTATTCAATGCTTCTCATTATTATATCGGTTATGCAGCAGAGTATCATTACGGCAGTTCTGGTCTTACAACAGCGCTTCAGTTTGGCTACACTTTTCAAAAAAGTATAGATTCAAAGTTTTCTTTTACACCACAATTCGCTCTTCCAATAATAATAAATCCTGGAATTTATGTTTACTGGCCTTCCTATAATCTCAGTTTCAGATATGGAAGTTTTATCCTGGGAGCAATCAGCCAATATGAATATGCTTATCCAACAGGTTTTCAGGTAGGTTGGCAAAATAAAAATTGGCGAATACTTTTGAGTAACAACTTTAAAGGTAGACACATTGCAAATCTTACATTGCGATATATTTTTAATCAAGAAAAAAAGTCCGTACATATTTATTATTAACAACTTCATATATGAAGCAATCCAACTTAAGAATATCTTTATGTGTCCATAACACAGTTCACATTTCCTAAGAAAATGAAATTCAAGCAGTTTCTTTTTTCGATTCTATTAACTGCTTCATTATTTACCACTTTATCATTCAATGAAAATGATGACCCTCACAACATTGGAAAAATTGAACAAGTTGAAACTATAAATGATACAGATCAAATTGATGAATCTTCTGTCATAACAAAAGTAACTCCATTACTGGAGTACAGAGATCTTATTTTGTATGATTCCAAAGAACACAAGTTCCTAGTCTCAGAACATGGTAAACAATTATTTGAAAGTGATTCTGTAAGATCTGGTGCATTTGTCATAAAAGCTAACGGAGAACTTATTTATACTGGTTATTTTGTGCCTGAGTATTCATTAAGGCTATGGTTCTGGAATTTGATCGATCCAATTATACCTAGCTATAATGGTGAATGCTATGTGAGCAGAGTAGTACTTCAGGGAGGGGATCAGCCTGCATATCCTGACAAAAGAAACGATCCCAGAATTCTTGAGATTTTCAGGAGAGATCATAAACTGATTGAATAGATTATTTTTCATCACAGCCGAATATAAATCTTTATTGTTAATTGGTCTTGATAATGTGTTTTAGTAGCTTGTGGAAGTTTAAACTCAATTTTTTAATTATGCTAAATAAAAAACACTCAAGAAGACAATTTGTAAGCAGTTCTGCTTTGGCGCTTGCTGGAATATCAATAGTTCCCAGACACGTAATGGGGGGCAATGGATTTGTTGCTGCTAATGATAAAATAAACGTTGGATGTATCGGCACCGGGAAGCAGGGGAAGATTCTAGCCAACTACTTTGCGGAAAATTGTAGCGATATAGTTCCTGTTGCAGCCTGTGATGTAGACACCCAAAAGCTGGATTTGTTCAATAAGGTGGTTGCAAAAGCACAGAAAACAAAAAACAAAAGAGAAGTCAATATAAAAAATTACGAGCAATACAGAGAATTGCTCGAAAATTCTGAGGTTGATGCCGTTATCATAGCTACTCCAGATCATTGGCATGCGCAGATTGTTGTTGACGCTGCAAAGGCAGGAAAAGACATCTATTGCGAAAAACCAATGGCCTTAACTGTTGCAGAAGGAAGGGCTATGGTGAATGCAACCCGAAAATACTGGAGGGTATTTCAGACTGGAAATATGCAGCGATCGTGGCGCAATTTCAGGCATGCCGTTGAGCTCGTACGCAATAAATATATCGGAGAGATCAAGGAAATAAATATTCATGTAGGCCCGCCTGTGGTGCAATGCAATTTGCCTAGCGAAAAAGTTCCGGATAATCTAAACTGGGATATGTGGGTTGGCCCATCAATGTATAGAGACTTCTCTGCTGAGCTATCACCACCTGTTGAAAGAGACATATATCCAAACTGGAGAAATTACCGGAATTTCGGCGGTGGGATGATCACTGACTGGGGTGCGCACATGTTTGATATCGCACAGTGGGCTATGGATATGGATGAATCTGGTCCGGTTGAGTTTAATCCACCAGCAGAAAGAGCATCACATGGATTGAAAATGAAGTATGCAAACGGCGTGGTGGTAACCCACACGGATTGGGGAGAACACAATGCTGTGCAGTTTATTGGTACTGAAGGAAAAATAGAAGTTAGTCGGTCGTTTTTGAGAACTTTCCCGGATAAATCATTAGCTAAAGCGGATCTAAAAGATTCGGATAAGCGGGTGTATTTTAGTGATAACCACTATCAAGATTGGGTACAGGCAATTCGCAAGCGCACCAAACCAATTTCGGATGTAGAAACAGGACACCGAACAGCTGCAATGTGTAATATTGCAAATATTGCTTATGAGCTCCAAAGACCACTCAAATATGATCCGGAAGCTGAAAAGTTCGTAGGTGATCCGTATGCTGATATGCTACTTTCAAGACCATATCGCGGCAAATGGGACTTCAATAATTTTTAAGAAAATATAATGATCTTTAAAGGGGGGCTAAAACAAGTTTTAGCCCCCCTTTTTTTGTGCCTTTTCGGCGGGAGAATGTGCAATCTGCAGTCCTATGGTTTAGTGATGACTTGTTTCTGCATTAATCAAAATGTAGTGCCCTTATGGATCTGCTGTTATGTTAGTGGAAATGGAGATTTGTCCAGAGTACGAAGCTGGAGTTAGAAGCCGGAGGCTATCGGTCTGTCGAAGGTTCATAAAGCACAAGCGAACCCTTGCGCCAGGCTAGCTTGCTCCTTTTCTTGGTTTTATGACACGCTCAGAATTTATTCACCCAAAACCCAGCACCCAGATTTTACCCTTCTGCCTCAGCAACAGCCACAGCTATATACGAATCTGCAGTTCCGTAGTAAATAAACCACTTCCCTTTGAACTTTACCATGCCCTCGATAAATGTAACTTTATTTACCTGTCCGGTTATTTCATAATCTTTCTCCGGGCGTATAAATGCATCATCAGCTCGTGCAATTGAAACCAACGGATTATCCTTATCAAATAGCACCTGTACTCCCGCCCAGGTCAATTCTTCATTTTCTGGTCGGCCATTTTCAGATGGAACTCCATTGTAAATGCCATTGTATAAAACCAAAATACCATTGTCGGTGAGTAACGCCGCAGGACCCGGTTCACAATAAATATTATCGACATGCACTTTGTCAGGTCGCGGTTGCAAGGCAGGGGCATAGTAGCTATTGTCTTCTTTCATTACCGGCTCCCAATGGATCAGATCATCGGAAGTTGCCAGGTACAATTCTCCTACATTCCAATACATCCAGTATTTTCCATTGATTTTTGTGGCAATCATTTTATCGCCAACTAGTTTACTTACAATTGAGCCGGACTTAAAACTTAAAGTTGTTCCCAACTCCTCATCAATTTCATCAAATACAATCCCATGTTTTCTCCAGACAATCAGGTCGTCTGAACTGGCGACGCAAAGCCATGTTTGTTTCCCATCATAGGCGGTATAGGTCATAAAGTAGGTTCCGTTTTCATCTTCCACAATACGCGGATCTTCCACCCCACCTTCCCACTCTATATCGATAAAATCATCATTTTCAGGATAAAAAACCGGCATAGGATAGCGCTCAAAATGCAAGCCATCCTCACTGACAGCCAGACCGATCCTGGAGGTTCCATTATGCTTCCCGACAAAATCCTCAGCCCTGTAAAGCATATATACCTTGCCATCCCGAACAACGGCACATGGGTTAAAAATATCTTTCCCTTCCCACTTTACTGAGTCTTTCCTCACGGGGCAAAACCACTTCGTCTCCAAGGGACCTAGAATGGGATTGACTGAATCGACCTTCACGAATGGTCCTATTTGCCAGTCATCGATTGCAGCATCCTGCGAAGCTTTTTGATTGCATGAAAAAAGAAAACTTAGTGAGATAACCAGAATACAATATGCTGTGATTTTCATAATAATTATTTATTAGGTTGAAGGTATTAAAATTTGAGCAAGTATAAATGTGATACGTAATAAAAAATTATCGTTGTTGCCCTGTTCTTTAGGGCAGGATTTACCATATAACACTCATTGGCTTTAGCCATTAACGTTTCCTACTCCCTGATCCCAAACAAAAGCACGGGGCAAAAATGGCTCAATTGAAAATACGCCAAATAAATAATAACTGAGGCTTTGTAAAAGCGCCCGAGCGAGAAACTGAACGCAAGCCATATTCACTGAATTTTGGTGAGCATTTGGTACGTTAAAAAACAACAATTGAAATATTTTCGTAAATTTAAAGCATGAGGAAAACTATAAAAATAAAGGATGATATACACTCTCTAATTGACAAAACTGAAAATGATGAACTCCTTGAGATTGTTTATCAACTCTTAGACTCTAAAGGAAGTGACAAAGAAGGTGAATTAGTAAAGAACTTAACTTCTGGTCAAAAAAAGGAATTACATGACGCTTATGACGAAAGTTTTGATGAAGCAAATTTAATTGACCTCCAAAAACTTGAGACTAAGCATTTAAAATGGTTCGTAAAATAAGGTTCACAAAAAAGGCTGATAAAAGATTTGATGAGATTTTAACATTCCTTAATACTGAATTCGGTCAATCAGCCGTAGTCAATTTTTTAGAAAGAACTTACTCCTTTTTTGATATTATCATTGATTTTCCACAGATAGGAAGAATCCAAGATAGGCAAAAAGGAATATATGGATTTGTTTTAGAAAAACCTGTGACT
Source organism: Cyclobacteriaceae bacterium (assembly GCA_030589835.1). The sequence continues at coordinate 1,193 of JAUUZS010000293.1, read as the reverse complement.
ATTTACTATAGATTTACAAATAAAGAAGTAGTGATATTAAACTTTTTTGACAATAGAACCAATCCTAAAAAAAGAAGGGAATAGATATCCTCCTCTCGTACTCGATTGCATCGAACACGTATTGGAATGAAGCAATTGAATTGCTGTATATCCATAAGCTATCAATCCAAAAAAAAACATTTTAGCAAAATTTGTCCTGAAAGATAATTATCCCACAGGCACCTTCACCTTGTCTCCCCATTTCATGCCCATTTTCTGTAGGCCTCTTTCAACCAGATAATAAATCACCGGGACGATGATCAGCGTTAAAAACATGGAACTGCTTAAGCCACCGATCAATGCCCAGGCAAGTCCATTTTTCCACTCTGAGCCAGCCCCTTGCGCGAGTGCGATAGGCATCAATCCAATTACCATCGTAATGTTTGTCATGAGTATGGGACGAAAGCGTAATTTGGTGGCTTTAATCAAGGCTTCCTTCAGTTCAAAACCCTTTTCCCTAAGATTGTTGGTGAAGTCCACCACCAAAATGGCATTTTTTCCGACCAACCCTACCAGCATGATCAATCCAAGAATGGAAAATATACTCAATGATTGCTTTGCCAAAGCCAACGCAAGCAAAGCGCCAATGATGGCTAAGGGAATAGAAAACAGCACTACAAAAGGATAGTAATATGAATCGTACAAAGCCACTAAGATCAGGTACACCAAAATGATGGATATGGCAAATGCTGTGGTCATCGTCATCACTCCCTCCATAGTTCGTTTGGTTTGTCCGCCGAAGAAATAGCTTACATTTTCAGGGAGTTCAGTTTCGTTTAAGGCAAGTTGCAAATCACTTCCGACCGAGCCGGCCGGACGGCCAATCACCTGCGATTTCAGCGTAACCGATTTTGCCCGATTCGTTCTTTCGAGTAAGGCAGGGCCAGGTTTTTCAACAATCTCCACAAATTGTTTGAAGGGAATAGTTTGGCCCTTTTTGTTTATTACCGTCAGTTTTTCAATATCACTTACCCGTTGTCGATTAAATGCATCCAAAATAATATTGATATCATATTCCTCTCCCTGATCTTCATATTTCGCATCCTGATTGCCGTTAAAGGCAGTCCTTATGGTTCCTGCTACTTGGGGAAGATCAATGCCAAGCAGATCCATTTTTGTGCGATCAATTTCCACATTCAATTCTGTACTTCGCT
>JAUUZS010000090.1 GCA_030589835.1 Cyclobacteriaceae bacterium | reverse complement strand
TTAACCTGGTGCCCCTGCCCCCTAAAGAAAAATTGCTGGTGTGCCTCCATTTTGAGACCATCAACGAATCCCTTGAAGCCAACCTGATCGCACTGAAATACAATCCTTTGGCCTGTGAGCTGATGGATAGCTATATCCTGGAATGCACAAAAAACAACATCAATCAACGTAAAAACAGATTTTTTATTAAGGGTGACCCAGGAGCTATTTTGGTTGTGGATCTTTCCAGAGATTCTATGGAACAGGCTCAAAAAGATGCTGAAAAGATGATATCCGAATTGAAAAATGCAGGATACGGATATCATTTCCCCATACTTACTGGAGCAGATACCACAAAAATATGGGGGCTCAGAAAGGCCGGACTAGGCCTGCTCTCTAATATTGTTGGTGATGTGAAACCGGCACCCGTCATTGAGGACACGGCTGTTGAGGTAAATGAATTACCTGCCTATATTCGCGAATTCAACGAAATTCTGAAAAAGCATGGATTGAACAGCGTCCATTATGCACATGCAGCGACTGGAGAATTGCATCTTAGACCCTTGCTAAACTTAAAAACATCTGAAGGCACACGGCAATTCAGGACAATAGCCGGGGAGATTGCTGCGCTGGTAAAAAAATACAAAGGATCGCTTAGCGGCGAACACGGGGATGGTAGGCTGCGCGGGGAATTCATCAAATATATGGTGGGCGAAGACAACTACGACTTGTTTGAAAAGGTAAAAAGAATCTGGGACCCGGGCAACATCTTCAATCCCGGTAAAATCGTCAATACCCCCCCAATGGACACCATGCTCAGGTACACTCCGGAGCAACAAACCCCTCAGTTCGCCACAACCTTCAACTTTGATGATTATGATGGGATTCTCCGTACTGCTGAATTGTGCAACGGTTCCGGAGATTGCCGAAAGACCCACCTATCTGGAGGAACAATGTGTCCAAGTTTCATGGCCACAAAAGATGAAAAAGACACTACACGTGCCCGGGCAAATATTCTCAGGGAAATACTTACCAATTCCACCAAATCCAATCCTTTTAATTCAAGGCAGATCAAGGAAGTAATGGATCTTTGTATTTCCTGTAAAGGGTGTAAATCGGAATGCCCCTCTAATGTGGATATGGCCAAACTCAAAGGTGAGTTCCTCCAGCAATATTACGATGCAAATGGAATTCCTTTCCGCACAAAGCTGATCAGCAATTTCACTAAAATGAATACGTTGGCATCCAAAGTTCCCGGCCTGTACAATTTTGGGATACGCAATGCGATCACCGCACCAATCATTAAATCCATTAGCGGTTTTTCACAAAAACGAAGTTTGCCTAAAATCAGTAAGCAAACCTTAAAACATTGGTATCAGCATAATAAAGCTTCTGGTTTTGGCGTGAAAAATCCCTTGCCTGCAAAAGGCAAGGTGTACTTGTTCTGCGATGAATTTACCAATTTCAATGACGTACCCGTTGGTATTGCCGCAATAAAACTATTGACCAAACTCGGTTTTGAGGTAGAAATCCCGGAGCACGAAGAAAGTGGCCGTACCTATCTCTCAAAAGGATTAATTAAGAAGGCCAAAAAACTGGCCTTAAAAAATATAGCATTACTGGAAGATATCATTTCTGAGGAAACGCCATTAATCGGATTGGAACCCTCAACCATTTTATCTTTTCGGGATGAATACCTCAATTTTGCGATCGGCACCACTCATGAAAAAAAATCACAAAAATTGGCTGAAAATGCCTTGTTGATCGACGAGTTTTTGGATCAGCTAATCGAAAAAGGAGCAGTTGACAAATCGTTGTTTACTACAGAAGAAAAATTGATCAAACTCCACGGACATTGTCATCAAAAATCCATTGCCTCCATTGTTCCTACAAAACAGATGCTTTCATTCCCACCAAACTTCAAGGTAGAATCTATTCCTTCAGGATGTTGTGGCATGGCAGGATCTTTTGGATATGAGAAAGAACACTATGAGGTGTCGATGAAGATTGGTGAATTGGTTCTATTTCCTGCGGTGAGAAAACAAGCCGCAGAGGTGATCATTGCCGCACCTGGCACGAGCTGCCGTCACCAGATCAAAGATGGAACAGGAAGAACAGCCAAACATCCGGTCGAGATATTGTGGGATGCCGTTTCAAAATAAATTTGCTTTGCGTACTCTGTGGTTTATAAAAAAGCTTACAAAGAAAAAGAGTTGAATCACAAACTTTACCGACATATGAAATATGTACTGACCGCAATACTAGCAATTTCAATTTCCGCCTTATCTCAGGCGCAGCAGGTAAAAATCACTACAGATTCCGGAGAAATCATTGTGCAGCTGGAACCGGAAAAAGCGCCTATCACTTCAAGGAATTTTATGAAATACGTAGCAGGGGGGCATTATAAAGGCGGTTCGTTCTTCCGCACCGTGCGGACGGATAACCAGGAGTATAGCCCAATTAAAATCACAGTGATCCAGGCCGGAGTACATCCCTGGAAGGAGAACTTTTTATTTGATCCGATACCATTGGAAAGCACAAGCCAAACGGGCATTAAGCACCTCAATGGAACCATTTCGATGGCAAGAGGGACGCCAAATTCCGCACAGGAATCTTTTTTTATTTGCCTCGGCAATCAACCCGAACTGGATTACGGAGGCAAGCGCAATCCGGATGGGCAGGGTTTTGCTGCTTTCGGGCTGGTCATCAAGGGAATGGATGTAGTAAAAATAATCAATGAATCCAACGCAGAAGGTCAGGCACTAATGCTACCAGTTATGATTTTGGATGTGGCAATACTAAAGTAAGGGCCTTTTCTTTAAAAATAAATCACTTCTTTTTTTGATTTTAAATATTATAATTATATATTTAAGTAAATTATATATTATGAAATCAAAAGAGTATATAAAAGGGACGATAAAGACCATAGTGTTAAAGCTCCTTTCGGAAAATAAGCGAATGTATGGCTATGAAATCAGCCAGAAAGTTGCACTGTTATCCGAAAATGAAATCAAATTGACCTATGGGGCATTGTATCCCATATTATATAAGTTGGAAAGTGATGGGCTTCTGATTACTTCAAGTGAGATTGTTGATAATAGAGCCCGAAAGTACTACACACTAACCACTGAAGGAAAAGCTTTTGCCAAGGAAAAAGTATCGGACCTTCAAAAATTTACAGACACACTAAAACGGGTTTTACTACCCGATCCCAATTCTGAATTAAATATGGAAATATGTCGAATCTAAACCAGAAACATGTAAATAAGATTGAGAAGTTCTTAAATGAACAAGAGCTAACTTTTAAACCGCTTCGGGAAGAAATGATCGATCATATGCTTGGTGATCTTGAATCTCAGATCGAAAAAGGCATTTCGGCTGAAGAAGCCTGGAAGAATTTATCAAATAATATACCCGAACATCATTTTAAAACATTACAAAAAGATACTATGGAAGCCATTAACAAAAGATTTAACGTTTCAAAAATATTTTCGATATTATCACTCGTATTGCTGGTGATGACTTCAGTTTTCAAATTGCTTCATCTTCAGGGGGCAGCAGTATTGCTGATTTTGTCTATGGTTGCAATTGCCATTTCCTTCGTTGTAAGCAGTATCTCAGGAATTAGGCTATATAAAGAAAAACGCGGCGGAATATTTATGATGATCACCATCGCGGGGATATTACTTTTCTTTTTTTCCTGGGTGCTGCATATTTTAAACTTCCCTGAAGCGCATGTTTATAAAACAATTTCAGTGATTATCTTATTAATAATTTTTCCGGTACTAACAATATACTTCAATTCAACCCTAAAATCTTCCAATAATATCCTGGCCTACCTGCACAAAAAGCATATACCGGGGATAGAACGATTTCTTTTTTCCCTATTGTTCATCGCTATTGCAATGAGATTAACATCATTCATATTCCAGTATCCACCCTATATCTCAAAAATCCTCCTCATCCTTACTGTCTGCAGTGCCGGCTTGCAATTCTTTGCCCTGAATTGGCATCCGCAACAAATTGTTGACAAAAATAAAATATGGAAATTAGCTGCCTTAATCATTGCGTTTGTTTGCTTTATTATACCCACAATGGGGTCTTTGCTAGACCTTTCGCTAAGAATATTGCTTACAACAAGTTTTTATGTGATTGCAGGGTTCATTGCTATATCCAGAACGGATGAGCAATCCAACAAACGTTTGCCTGCAATTCTAATTGTCATGGTTTCTTTGGTTATCATAGGATGGGCACTTATTCGAGCAGAAGTAATTGATCCATCTTTCAATATGCTGATATTCAATATCCCAATTTTATTGTGTTTGATAGCAGGAGTATTTTTCTCCAGGAAACACTCACAATTAAGGACATACATGATCATTGTATTAGCACATTATTTATATGAGTTTCCCGATACGCTTGGGTTATGGTAAAATATATTGATCAATTGCTAATTTTTTAATTCAGAGGTATTAATAGGAAAATATCAGCCTAGAACAGATACTACATCACTTAAGCTGGAAAAGATTTACTTCAACCTAACCTCGACAAGCCAGAAAAGTGTCTAATTATTTTTCCAATTCTTTGACACAGAGCTAAGCAATATTTATAATCAAAGAGTGAGAATTGGATTTTCTGTGGCCATCATGAATCAGGAAGGTGAAAGTCAAACTTAAATGCTATATTCAGGAATAAAAATACAGCCAGTATGAAAAACGAAAGACGGGAATTTATTAAAAAATCAGCAATGAGTATCGGAGCCGCTGGAATCACCGGTACAATTGGAGGACCATTTATCATAAATTCGTCAAAAGCAGCGCCCAGCGATATCATCAATGTTGGATTGATTGGTTGCAAAAACATGGGGTTTGGCGTATTGAAAAAGCATCTTGAAAATGATGATGCGAGATGTGTGGCCATGTGCGATGTGGATGAGAATATACTAAATGAACGAGCCGCTGAGGTGGAAAAAACCTATGGCCAAAAGCCCGCCAAATATAGCGATTTCCGAAAGCTTCTTGAAAACAAGGATATTGATGCAGTTATCGTTAGCACTCCTGATCATTGGCACTGCCTCCCGATGATTTACGCCAGTGAGGCAGGCAAGGATGTGTATGTAGAAAAACCCATGGGCAACTCCATAGAAGAATGCAACCTCATGGTAAAGGCAGCCAATAAATTCAATCGTGTGGTGCAGGTTGGTCAGCAACAGCGCAGTGGTGAACTGTGGGGAGATATTATGCGTACCATCAAATCAGGAAGCCTTGGCAAGCTGAGAAAGGTAGAAATATGGGGTAATTTCAATTATGGAGTAGGCGGAAAAAAAGTTCCCGATTCACCAATCCCACAGGGAGTGGATTACAATTTCTGGCTCGGCCCTGCACCAAAGCGTGAAACATTTAACAGCAATAGATTTCATGGCTTGTGGCGCATGTTTTGGGATTATGGAGGTGGGCTGATCACCGATTGGGGAGTGCATTTACTCGATATGGCACTTTGGGCTGGAGATGTTACCGACGCTCCTGAAACCATACTTTCCTACGGATCAAATCTCTCCTATAAAGACCATTACCGTGATACCTTCGATAGCATGTCTGTGACCTTCCCGGTGAAGGACTACATCATCACCTGGGAACAAACTGCAGGGACTCAAAATGGCCCCTGGGACAAGTCTTATGGCATAAACTTCATTTGCAACAATGGTTCCATCGTGGCCAACCGCGCCGGGTATGAGATATTGCCGGAATGGGACAATGATAAGCAAGCCTTCAAACTAGATAAGTTTAAATCTGCAAAAGGCCGTGAAAACCACGATATCCATGCCAGGAATTTCCTGGATTGTATTAAAAGCCGTGCCAAAACAAATTGTACGCCGGAAATCGGAAGACAGGTAGCCTTGTATGCCCATATGGCCAATATTGCTGCAAGAACAGGCGAGTACAAACTTGAATGGGACGATACAAAAAATCGCTTCACCAATTCAAAGGCAGCAAATAAATATATAGTACCGGATTATCGCGCCCCCTGGAAGCTTCCAAAATTATAACTGAAGAAGTGTCGGGACAGACTCTAAGTAGGTGGAGGGAATGAAATGTTATCGTCGCGGTGAATTGGTATTGGTGAGAATACAGTGGTAAACTAAAATGCAAATCGGATTTGCAAGAATGGTTATGAATTCTATCCATTTTATTTGGGCATTAGCTGGCAAAAGTATGGAGCGACCAATATTTAGGTGTTATTCATCTTGTGGTTTGTGGCGCCATCTTCTGCCTTGGCGGCCAAGGAAAGTCTGAATATATTTTGCGCACTTTGTCGTGATTACTTTTCTAGCTCAGGCAAGAATTACATGGCGTTTTCGCAAAGCGATATATCTCTTTCGTGTTAGCTCCTTTTACCCGCTATGGGAAATGCCAAAATTTATTGTTTTTATGAACTTTGGTCAAACTGAGTACACCCAACTTTTATCACTTTCCTGAATAATCCAGACTAAACAAATAAAGTATTATCCAAACTCATCTTTAAGTTTTGAATATCTTGATGCTCCCGATCTTCCTTCATGGTATTAAGTTCATTTTCCATAAAGATGTATTTTACATAAGACCATTGTTCATGACTCCCCTTACTGAGTAAAGTTTCGGCATTTGTCTGGTACTCAGAAATCAGATCCTGGTACGACAATTTGTGCCCATGATAAAATGAGGCATCTATGAATTCCTTGATGGTGGGAAAAAGCTCAGATGAAGTCTGATTATCTTTATTAAAAGGTTCGCTGTTCTCTATGCTAACATAAAACCTGTTCAAAAGTATCTCAAATGCTGTCATACACGTGATTTGTTTTTGTAAAAAAATATTATTCAAAATTGCACTAAAATAAGGAATTGGGCCTATACAAATATTCTTTGATTTATACCTATGTAATAAAATCGCAGAGTATCTGCCAAAATTTTTTCACCCCTTCATAGTATTCAAATTTGGATTTGCCGGATTTCACAAATCCAGAAAGAGTAAGCCCTGAATATTCGTGATAATGATAACATACGAGAATGCCTTTCGTTTACACTATTAGGCACATTATGCAAGATTATGAAACCCACAATAATAGCGAAGAAAGCTGGCGAATTCTCGATCAATAACAAGACAATTGATTTTGATATTTCTATCAATCTTGATGGAAAAGTGATAAAACGATATCCGCAATCAAGTGGTGGAATAAAATTATTGGAACTTTCTCTTGAAGAAGCCAATAAATTGTATGATCCTAACGCGAATGAAATGATTATCGGTTCCGGAGGACAAGCAAAACTGAGGCTATCCAATGAGGCTATTGATTTTTTTGAAGAGAAAAAATGCAAAATAAAACTACTTCCCATTTGGGAAGCCATCACCTATTGGAACAGATATGAAGGCCATGCCATCGGATTGTTTTATATTTAGCCCCTATGTGTTCTTTTTTCTGCGGATAAGAGCTATTACACAATATGTAAGTGGCATACCTTTTGCAACAAAGTGATGCGTAGTCAGAAAAAATTCTAAATGAAACGGGTTCTTATACATAATCCTCTAAGGCATTTTTATCTCAATTATAATATGCTTTTTGCTATCACATCAAAAAATATGCACTTATTGGCTTATTAGGTAATCAAATCAATGTTTTTAACGTATAATGAAAGTACATCAATGTATAACCTTAAATTAAATAATTATGAAAAATGATGCATTAAAAATTATCGCCGGATTTTTTGTTGGTGCCATGGGCGGATTACTAGCCGGGCTATTGATTGCCCCGGATAGTGGAAAAGGCACGCGAAGGAAAATATCTGATACTGCACACAAAATTCAGCATGAGCTCCACGATTTTGCAGAGGAAACTCTTGAAGCCACGAAAAAAAGCATCTCTGAAACGGTTGATGAACTGGTTAAAGACCATAACCAGAGAGAGAAGACCACCATTAAAAACTAAACTGGCCTGAGCTCCTTCGACTCTAATTAGTGTCTGTCTATAAAGTGCTTGATTTTGAAAGGGTTAAGATTTTTGATCCATTTCTGTCCAATATGCAGGGAATTTTGGTAAGCTCAATGCAGCAAATTTCAGGGTATTAGGCAAGTTGAGAAACCAAAAAGGAGCAAAAAGATGAATATTTAAATTCGATGACTTTTTGGACAATTTCTAATTTTTAACTCATGTACAGGGCATCCCCGGAACGGGAAAAAAAACCTATTTCCCCCGTTCCTTTTGGGAGCCTTTTTTTATCTCTTATTTTGTAATGCTATCCTTCAAATAGGCTTATCTTCTTCCGTAACACAATGAATTACAGTGGAGTACCTACCCGAATTTATTCTTGTAAATTTCATGATATTATAGCATGGCACCTGTCGGGTGAGCTTGTATTTCTATGTTTTACAAGTCCCATTAATTAATCCTGAATTATTCACATAATAGTTCGCTATAATTTTTTTATTTAACAAATTATCAGCTGGTTATAAAATCATTAGTGGCATTACTAAATATTTGTATTTCAGCAGTTTGTGTTTTATCTCATTACTTATATCTAAGAATCTAACGATCTATTGACACAATAACGAGCAAAGTATTTTATTATATACCTTTGTGATGTAATTCGCAAGGGCTCATAGCACTGATATGGAAGGTTATCGGTGGTAGTTCTATTGAGTTTTATTGACAAGACCAATTTCTAATTGACGGAAGCTTCAGCAAGGGTGTGGTGGAAGGTCTATGGAGGTTTTTTAAATGGGTTATGTAATAAGTTGAAACTACGGTCAACAGGGGCATCGCTATTTGCACTACATCCTTTCTCAGACAAGTGCCATTATTTTTAGTTTTTCGCCCGAACAGGCCCTAATTACTGAGCGGGGATTACTTTTTGTACTTGTAGTTGGCGCAAATTTGAATAAAATATTACCTGCTTGCCTTTCTTAGATATTTTATGATGTTCATTACACATAATAGTATTTAATTGAATAATTATTTATAACGAAGGAGTATAGACCATATATTCCAACGGAACTTGTGAAAAATTTTAGTCAAATAATTATTTAGATCACACATATTGGGTTTTGCAATAAAATCACAAACTTTAGGCAAAGATATTCCTATGTATATGAGGTTTAGTCATAGTTTGACTAGTACAGAGCTATATTATTTGAAACGTTAAACCACGGCAATTTGAAAATGGATTTTTTTAAAACATTTATAATCACAATAGTGATTAGCTCGGCCTGGCAGCAATCATTTGCCCAAATGACAATGATCAAATCTGATCAGCCAAGAGGGATTTATTCCATAAAAGGAGACTATTATTTTGATCAGCATAACTTTATCAAAGCACTTGAATATTACGGTAAATCCGTAAAGGAAAAGCCATCAGATACTTACTCCATGTTGCGATTGGCTGTGGCTTATCATAATACTGATGACCTTGAATCGGCTGAATTCTGGTATCAAAAAGCACTTCGACTAAATCCGGATATTGAAGATTCTTATGATATAAACGGATTGGAATCGTTGAGCCTAAGGCTAGCTGAGGAAGAGAAATCGGCCTCAGATATGCAAGAATCTATTTCCATTTACACCTCCAGTGGCAATGAAATAACCCTTACAGGAAAATCTGATGGAATTTTTTCGCTAAACTTTGAAACGGGATCTGATTATAATCTGTTTATCGACAGAGTAAATAATAATGGAAAAATATCTAATGGTGAAACGCAGAATAGTAATTCAGGAGGAAGCGATAAAACGATTTCAACGCTAAAATTGGATAATGGTGAAACGTACAATTTTTATATTGAAAAATTTGCTAAAGATGACGATACAGCCAATGAGGATAGAATAGAAACAAATATACAAAATTCTATTGGCCGCCCGGGAGAAATGGTCACATTCCGTTTTGTTCCGGAATTCCCGACAAGCTCAAATAAAGATACAATTCTGAGCACCACAAATTTACTTTACCAAAACAATGAGGCGAAATTAAATAGCATGGATACAATCGTATTTGGCTATCTGATTAAAGGAAAACTTCAGGATCCCGAACCGGAGAAGGAAATGTTGGCTGCAGATAAGCCTATTGAGAGTGATACTACTGAGGCACAAAAATCTGAGGAGGCGGACGATCTTCTATACCGTTTGCTGATCACCGCATCAGCGACGAAATTAACGGAAGCAGAGATAAGGGAGATTTATAGTGGAGACAAGGAAGTACAGTATTTTGAAGAAGATGGATTTTACATTTATTATATCGCCGAGGAGCCTAACTTCGCTTCCGCAGAGCAAATCCTGGAGGAATCAGGAGTAGAAGAAGGGTTGATTGTGGCCTACAAAGATGGGGTAAAGCAGGAGCTGGACTTACCGGAGATAAAAAAGCGGGCCTTATCCCTACCTGTTCTGATCACGGCCTCATCGAGCAAATTAAGCGATGATCAGCTGAAAGCCATCTATTCGGGCAATCAGGAGGT
>JAUUZS010000084.1 GCA_030589835.1 Cyclobacteriaceae bacterium | reverse complement strand
TATTATGTTAAAAAGTAATATCATTCCGTTATTTGCGTTGAAAAATTACGGATATAAAAAACAGCTTTTTCTTCCTTAATATCGGCATTTGGCTCATCGAAGCCCGGAATGGATTCACTGCCGCTTTTGCATTCCTGGATTATCCGGTTTAATCTGTAGTCACCTGTTCGGAATTCTATGCGTTCAGGAAAACTTTTCAACGCCATCTTGCTTTTTTTTACAATCTTTCCATCATTGACCTTCATTTCGTATTCAGAAGAAAGGGAATTGTAGTCTATTTCAATTTTATTCCATTCTCCTGGAGTCAATTTTGCCGAGGTTTGATGGTTTTCTTCTCCTTTATTGCTGTGAATGAGGTTTTCTTTGTCAATACTAATTTTAATAAGCCTGTTCCCTTTCGCATCTGTGATGTCTATTTGAAAACTTCTAGGATTGGAATCAATGTAGAAATCAAAAGAAATCCTCTGTTTTGTGGCCTGACCAAAAACCCGGGTTGCGCGGGCATAATCATAGGGGTCGGAATCTTTCAACATTAGACTTTTTACGGATGAGTCTGGTCCATCCACAATTTTTACAGGACACCAACGGGGCGAATAAATATTCCAGTCTTTCACCACACCACCTGATTCCATTTCATTAAAATTATCCATTACAGGCCCTTCAACGATTCTTCTGACCGGAACCGGTATTCTGGAAATCCATATATCTTCCTTACTCACTGAATACACTACCCATAAATCATCTCCCGGCGGATTTCCATTGCCTTCGATAATGCCCCTTACATATTGAGGGCCAGGACGTTTTTCGATGCCCCAGTAACGTTTTACCGGTAGCTCACCATGAACCACTGCCAGCTCGTCAAAATTCAATCCATCGCTTCCGGTGGCTACACAAAGCGGATGACGGTTGCTGCTACCCGTTGGATTATAAACAAGCGCATACTGGCCGTTATCCAGTTTCTGTCCCCAGATTTTTGCACCTCCATAAGTAAGCGTTTCTGCCCTGAATGGTTTTTCCCATGTTTCACCTCGGTCTTTTGTCAAGGTCACCATCCGTCCTTTAAATAATCCAATTGTAAGTGAATCTGAAATGGTGTAAAAACAAAACGCTTTTTCCCTTTCAAAGGGCATATAAAATTCGGAAGCATCATCAGCCATAAAATCTTCTTCCCACCATTGAATTCGCTTGATTTTATCAGATAGAAAAGAATCGCAGGCTTCGATAAATCCGTAATCTTCAGAGTTGGTGTACTTCGGGTACAACACTTCATCTTCCCATTTGTCACTCAACCTGATAAAATAAATAGGCCCCAAAGTAAAATCATTGTACATCTCCCTGACCACCCGGCCAATACTACCACCGTTGTTCCCGCCATAATGCGCCATGATCAGCAACCTGCCGTTGGGCGCCACATAAAATCCCATTCGCTGGTGCATATGATGATTGGTGACTATAATATCTTCATCAACCACCCTATTTGTAAAGTATATTGGAAAAACGATTTGTGGTTTATCCCAATTCATCCCATCCTTGGATTTTGTGATCAATGTCATGCCTGGCGGGACATGTTCCCCCATCGGATTGGATAGGTATTCACAGATAAATTGGCCATTCCAGTAAGCTAGCATCGGAGCATGGTTGTAGGTCCATCCGGTGCCTTCTGCCATCTCGGGATGTGTACGGTTTGCCCTAAAAATTTGATAATTCTGCGTTCCAACAGCTGGCCTCATTTGCCCGTCGTGATAATTTGAGTTTGCCGTTTTATCTTCGCCGATATACCCGATTGCCAGTTTATCTTCAGGATTTTGTCCTTTCACAAGAATGAAAGAACACAGCATGACACATATAGTATAAAAATATCTCATCAGCATGTTACTTTTTTCTTATTTATTCGATTTAACAATTTACCCAAAATCATATTTCATTCGTCAATAATTGTTCATCTATAGGAGGCTCAAATAATTTTCCTGGCAACCGTGTGAGGGTTAATTATAATGGTTTGTGTACGCATTCCATCTGCAGGTGGGTCCTGGTCATTTCACTAAAGCTCGCGACCTAAAAAATATTCGCTTTACGCAAATATAATATAAGAGTGGATAAAACAAAGCAGGGTTGCAAAATTGAGTGCGGGATTTTCGAAGATGGCTTTTAGGTCGGACAGTTGTTCATAGATCAAATGTTTCAAAATTCTCCGTTCTTCTATTTTACGAGGATTAAACATGCTCTGAATGAGCGATAAATATTAGTGTCAATTCAAGCATGGTTTATCCAGTCCAAGCCTCGCTCTTTATATCCCTGGCTGCGTTAAGATGCGGAAACCAGCATCCTTCATATCAATTTTTTTCAGAAATGAGGTTTATTCGAGTTTTTTTTTTAAGTAGATTTGCATATCAAAAGGAAATTAATATTATTTAACAAATTACATCTTATTATGAAGAATTCTAAAATCATCATGTTTCTAATTGTTTTCACAATAGCTGGTTTTACTACTGCTCAGGCCCAGCGTGTTGAAAGTGATTCGGACCTGATTGGCAAATGGGACCTTACCATAAGCATGGAGGAGGATCAATTAAAGAATCTGGGAATGTTCAGGCATGGACTATTGGCATCTGATGGTTTCCCAGGATGGCTTCAAATTAAATTATCAGGGTTTTCAACCCTTGTTGGATATTATGTGGGTTACGAGGGAAGTGCACGACCAATTGCCGAAGTTCACTATTCTGCCAGTAAAGATAAATACCACTTTACCATTCCTCCCCAATGGATGGATATTGATGATATCTATTTTGAATTCACTTTAAAAGACAACAAGCTTTCAGGGTATAAAGTTCTCGATGGAAATAAGCTTAAATTCACCGGTGTTCGTGCGCCGAGTTTAGAAAGAAAAGAACCGCCGGTGTGGGGTAATCCTATTAATTTACTTACCAACAATATGGATCGCTGGATTATACCGGAGAACAATAATTTTGAAATGATCGATGGTGTAATGGTGAATAAGGAAAAAGGTGGCAACTTGATTACCAATCAAAAATTTGATGATTTTAAACTAAGCCTAGAATTTAAGTATCCAGCAGGGAGTAATAGCGGAATTTATCTTCGTGGCCGTTATGAACTTCAGATTGAAGATTCGAAGGGAAGAGCTGATCACGTAAGTATCGGTGGCATTTACGGATTTATTGCACCATCAGTTAATGCAGCTAAAAATCCAGGAGAATGGCAAACTTTCGAAATTACGTTAGTTGGGCGACATGTAACTGTAGTACATAATGGAATTGAAGTTGTTTCGAGCCGTCCAATCCCAGGAATAACAGGAGGATCGCTTGACAGTAATGAAGGTGAGCCTGGCCCTATTATGATTCAAGGAGATCATGGGCCGATTGAATTTCGCAAATTTGTTGTTACACCGTCAGTGAACTAAATGATTTCTTAAAGATTCTGACTAAAGAAGAAAAATATAGAAATGAAAAAGCCCCTTTATTTGGCTATAAAGGGGCTTTAATTTATATTTAACTGTATATAGTTCTATTTTGTTCTACTTATCTATTTGCCGATACAGAACTTACTAAAAATAGTGCCCAGCAGTTCGTCCGTAGTGATTTCGCCTGTGATTTCTCCGAGGTGGTGCAGAGCCTGTCGGATATCCATGGCTAAAAAATCCCCGGTGACCTGATTGTCGACTCCTTTCATGACATCGCCAAGGGCGGTCTGGGTGTTGGTCAGGCTTTCTATATGGCGGATATTGGTGACAATGGTATCACCGGTATTAAAATCGTCAAGATGAACCAAATGGATTAAAGCACTTTTTAGCATTTCTATATTTACCTCATTTGAGGCAGAAATAAATATCATCTCAGGAAAGGCTGTTTCTAAAAGATGGAGCTTTGAGCCGTTTAGCTTATCCGTTTTATTGCCAATGAGCAGATAGGGAATGCCCATCGCATCTAATTTTTGTTTTTCACTAATTATGTCAAGTTCACCTTCATTAAGCAAATCCACAAGATAGATGATAATGGAAGCGGCTTTCATTTTGGCCATAGTTCTTTCTATTCCCATGGCTTCTATTTTATCTTTTGCCTCCCGGATGCCGGCTGTATCAATAAACCTGAAACTAATGCCTTCAATATGTATTTCGTCTTCAATAATATCACGGGTTGTACCGGGAATGTCTGAGACAATAGCTTTTTCCTCTTCCAGCAGGGTATTGAGCAACGTTGATTTCCCGGAATTTGGTTTTCCGGCGATCACGGTAGGGACACCGTTTTTAATCACGTTACCAATACTAAAGCTTTCAATCAGTTTTCTGATTTCTTTTTGCAAGCTCGTGATCAATTCCACTAATTGCACCCGGTCTGCAAATTCCACATCTTCTTCTGCAAAGTCCAGCTCCAGCTCGATCATAGAGGCAAAATGGATGAGGTCTTCACGAAGCACTTTAATTTTTTTTGAGAATCCACCTCGCATCTGGTTCATAGCCGCCATATGGGTGGCCTTTGAATCTGAGCTGATAAGGTCGGCGATGGCCTCTGCCTGTGCAAGATCAAATTGGCCATTTATGAAACCGCGTTTTGTGAATTCCCCTGCTTTAGCTAGTCTGGCTCCTTGTGATAAAATCAGCTTTATTATCTGCTGCATAATATATGGCGAGCCATGAGTAGATATCTCTATGACATTTTCCTTAGTAAAGGATTTTGGGGCAATAAAAACGGAAGCCAAAACTTCATCAATGATGGTTTCCCCATCAGTTATTTTACCGAAATGAATGGTGTGGGATTTTTGAGCTAAAAGATCTTTCCCTTTAAAGATGCTGTTGGCAATCTCAATCGCCATTTTCCCGGAGATCCTGATAATACCAATTGCTCCTACACCTGCCGGGGTAGCTAAAGCAACAATCGTATCCTCAAATTCATTTAGAAGGCTTGCGCTCAATTAAGGTTGGAGAGAAACTGTTCGTAATTGGTGGTTTTGTAATGATCCTCACCAATAAATTTTAATATTGGATCAAGCTTTTCCGGTGGGTAATAACCTGGTAGGGGGGATATGACATTCAAATTTTCATCTAAAAAAACTGAGGTAGGATAGCTCAATTTTCCCTGCATCAGTGTTGCGGCCAATTCATGATAGCCCCTTGCTCCCTGAGACACAAATTTGAATTCACGATTATTGAAGGTGACGTTTTCTTTCCCCTCAGCATCGAACTTCACAGCATAAAAATTTGAGTTTAGTTTTTCCGCAATCCCTTGATCTGTAAAGGTTTTTTTATCCATAACCTTACACCAACCACACCAATCTGTATACATATCAATGTATATTTTCCGGGGTTCGCTTTTTACAAGTTCTTGTATCTCTTCGATGGTATACCATTTAACAACTGGTGCCTCTTGAGCAAATGAATTACTGTTAAGCGCCGCAACGAGAAACAATATAAACATCGATTTATAAATTTTAGCTAACATATTTTTTATTTTTTTAGTAATTCGGATTCCTATCACCATATTAATACCAATCATTACAGATTAGTTATCGCATATTTTTTAAAGAACGTAAAATTAAAACTAAAGATTTATTTATTTTAGATAAATTCTGCTTATTAACGTACGTAAGACAAAAAGACCTTTTTTTATGCAACCCTACAAATCAAGTGGTCACAACCAAAAGATTGTCAGCCACTAGTTTGGAAATTGTAATGGATCTATCATAATCCGTTTCGATTTCTATTGATCCATCAAATTCAATAGTATCCAGTATTTTGATTTTGGCGCCGATTTTCATTCCTATTTTATCGAGATAATTGAGAAACGCCGTACCGGTATCAACCATTGAAACCAGTTTGGAAACCGTGCCATGTGGAAGGTCGGAGAGCACAATCATAGGCTTGGTATACATCATTCCTTCCTCATCAGGAATCGGATCGCCATGCGGATCAAACTTTGGGTGATCTAAAAATTCATCCAATCTTGAGATTAGGAGGGAGGAGTGGATGTGTTCCAATTGCTCGGCGACTTCATGTACTTCGTCCCAATGAAAATTAAGTTTGTTTACAAGAAATACTTCCCACAGCCTGTGGTTTCTGATAACCGAAAGCGCTCGTTTTTTTCCTATTTCTGTAATGTTTACCCCCTGGTATTTAACATAAGTGATGACTTCTTTGGCAGAGAGCTTACGAATCATATCACTAACCGACGCAGGTCTTGTCTTAAGTCGCTCGGCAATAGCGTTGGTATTAACCTGCTTTTGACCAGAAGAGGATAGGTGATATATGGCTTTAAGATAATTTTCTTCCGCGAAACTTAATTGGAGCATAGTAAAAATTTTATATAAAAGTAAGATTTTTAGACTTATCTAAAAATACTAAAAATAATATTTTATCACATTAAAAATGTAGTAGGGCAAATGATGATCGGCTATTGTGGTCTAATGATTAATGAGTTACCACAAATAAATTATATGGACAGGGGCTATATAGTGTTTGTCTATAAAGTGCTTTATTTTTGAAATGTTGAGATTTTTGATGAATTTTTGGATTTCTCAATGCAGCAAATGCCTGGGTATTAGGCAAGTTGAGAAAGCCAAAATGGCGCAAAAATATGAGTATTTCAATTCGATGTCTTTATAGACAGATACTATATTAGGCCTTGAATGGTATTGATGATTTTTTTGGATGAATGATTCCATTCGTGTTGGGAGGCCATATGATTTCCATAATAGGTGTTGTTTAGTTTTTGCAAGAGCGCATGATTTGTCGATTTGAAATCATGAATGATGCCAGCGTTGTTTTGAGCGATAATGGAGTTCCATACAGGATTAGGAGTAATAATGACGGGCTTTTCCATGGCAAGGCATTCAAATAATTTTGTAGGAATTCGACCTGCTGTGCTTCTGTGCTCATGATATGGAAGCAAGCAAAAATCTGCTTTATACATTTCCATAAGTACCAGATTGTGTGGCACTAATGTATCTCCTCCTATAAGTTTAATGTAGGTTGATCTTTCGATGATGCTTAGTAATTTTCGATACACTTTCTCCTGAGCAGCGAACCCAATTATTATTAGTTCGACATAATCGATTACCGTTTTAAGATTTTTTACGAATTCAATGGCATCGAAAATACCGTAATGTTCAGCGATGGTTCCTGAATACACAAAAACCAATTTTTCACTTTTAGTCGGTTTTTCGTTCATTATGTAATCGGGTATAAGGGCCTTATTTTCAATTAGTATTGCTTTAGAAGACAAGAATTTCATTTGGATCAGGTACACCTTTTCAGCTACAATAAACCGATTAATAAACCGACTTGCGATACGTTCGATTGTACGGACTATATGCGCAAGTGAATACCTGACTAACCAGGGGTATGTGTTGGTATAAGCAATATTCCGATAGTAGTTTTCCCGTACATCGTAGATGATTTTGGCGCCAAATAAAATTCTGTAAAGAACGCTAACTATCAGTAACTCAGATGTTGAAACTATAATAAGTTCAGGTTTTAATTTAAGTAGTTTTTTCCAAATAGATATGGAGGCCCCGATCCGTTTTATACTGGTTCTTTTGAAATTGAAAATAGGATGAAAGGTGATATTTGGGTATGCAGAAATTCTTTTTGCCAAAAACCCTATGATATTAATACCATATTTGTTTGTATTGCTGATGGATTTGGCGATTTTCTCATAATTCCGGGTATCGTCAACAGGTTTTAAAACCGAAATAATCGCAATGACATTTTTCGTCATAAGTATTCAATTATTAAACTCAAAACTATAACTGTTTTAATGGAACTGAAAGAATTAATAGAAAAGGCTTGGGAAAATCGTGAATTATTACGCGATAAAGAAACCAAAATAGCGATAAAAACCATTATTGAAGATCTGGATCAGGGGACAATACGCGTTGCTGAACCAAGCGGAGATGGCTGGCAGGTGAATGAGTGGGTCAAGAAAGCCGTAATCCTGTACTTTCCAATTCAGAATATGCAATTGATTGAGGTGGGTCCTTTTGAGTTTCACGATAAAATGAAACTTAAAACGGGATATGCCAAAAAGGGTATTCGTGTTGTTCCGCATGCGGTAGCACGATATGGCGCATACATTTCAAAAGGGGTGGTGATGATGCCTTCATATATAAATATTGGTGCTTATGTCGATGAAGGAACCATGGTTGATACCTGGGCAACGGTTGGCAGCTGTGCTCAAGTGGGCAAGCATGTTCATTTGAGTGGAGGCGTTGGAGTAGGTGGAGTGTTAGAGCCGGTACAGGCCGCGCCGGTCATCATCGAAGATGGCGCCTTTATCGGATCGAGATGCATTTTGGTGGAGGGGGTCAGAATAGGAAAGGAAGCCGTACTCGGAGCAAATGTAACGCTGACATCAAGCAGTAAAATAATTGACGTTACCGGGCCCGAACCGGTAGAGTACAAAGGTTATGTCCCTGAAAGGGCTGTTGTGATACCAGGTTCATTTACAAAAAAATTCCCAGCGGGGGATTATAATGTGAATTGTGCCATAATTATCGGCCAACGAAAAGCAAGTACAAATCTGAAGACATCACTTAACGATGCGCTAAGAGAGAACAATGTGTCTGCGTAGTTGCAGAATGATTTGAACATATCCGAAATAAATAGGGCATTGATACGTCTCGGTCAATGCCTGTTTTTTGACTTCCTCGGGGTCATTATCTATCCGCTCAACGTGCAAGGTTAAAAAAAACATTTTTCTTCAAAAGGAAGTGATTTCTAAGGTAAGTTTGATTATTTCGATAATTGAAAATTTGTTTCAGGTTTTCCCGTTAACATCTTATATTTTTGCAATGTTTTGTTAACAGAAGGTTGAATATCTTTTTTTCAGTTTCCCGATTTATCATGAAATGTGCACATCTTATTTTTTTTCTATTGATGGTTATTATATCATCCTGCCAAAATGAAAACACTTTAGAGGGAGATAGATATTATAAACAAGCGAAATACACTGAGGCAATTGATTCGTATAATGAATTTCTCAAGCTTCAGCCAAACCATGTAAAGACCATTTATAACAGAGGTCGATGTTACCAGGAGTTAGGTCAATATGATAAAGCTTTGGGAGACTTTAACCGGGTTATTGAAATTGACTCGAATAACGAAAATGCCTTGCTGAGCATTGGTCAGGAAATGTATCGGAAGGAAGATTTTGAGTCTACAATATTCTATGGTGACAAAGTCCTGCAGCGGGATCCTAACAATTCGATGGCATATTACTTGAGGGGCAGGGCAAAGCATAAGCAGGGATATATTCGTGACGCATTGCATAACTATAATTCTGCAATAAATTTATCTCCGGATTTTGGTGAAGCCTATCTTCACAGAGGCGCTTTGAAACTACACCTCAAGCAAAATGCAGGTGCCTGTAAAGATTTGAGAAAAGCTGCTGACCTCAATGTAGAGGGAGCAAAAAATGCGGTGAGCAGGAATTGCAAATAGATACACCTTTCAGGCTACTTACTGCAAATTCATAGACCTAAGCATGCACAGGCATTTAGTCAACTTGGCTTTGCTTATTTTCCATTTACCATGAATTTGCTTTTTATTCATTTATAAATAAACTAAAAAGGCTGTCATTTTAGAATATTATAACAAATTTCTCCTGCCTTTGTCCGCTAGGTACTATGACAGTTGTTAAGTGGCCGAACTCACGTTATTTAGGATACACATCACCAAGCACCTTAAGAAGTGTTTGCATCTTAATTTCTGTTTCATTCCATTCTTTTTCAGGATTGGAATTGGCAATAATACCGGCTCCTGCAAATAGCCTGGCCTGCTGCCTCATAAGTTTCATGCACCGCAGATTCACAAAAATATTACTTTCATTTTGCAGATTTACCGGGCCAAGAAATCCAGAAAAGTACGCTCGGTCAAAACCTTCATTTTTTTGGATAAAATCTTTAGCGGGTTCTTTTGGCATGCCACAAACTGCACTGGTAGGATGTAGTAATTCCAGCATTACAGAGCCCAATTGCGGAAAGTCTATTTGATCCAGATTTACATTATAGTCTGTCTTCAGGTGAACGAGGTTTCCACTAAGGTGGGTTCGGGGGCCTATTTCTTCGAATTCCCGAAGTCTTATCTTTTTAAAGCAGTTTATAATATACCTGCTGACCATGGCCTGCTCTTCAATATCTTTTTGCGACCAGGTAGTGTCTTCCAGGGTCAGCTCATTGCTAAAGGCCTGTGTAGCGGCGAGTGCCACGGTCTGGAATTGCCTTTTATTATCAATATTAATGAGTGTTTCCGGTGTTGCCCCAATCCACGAACCAGCTTCCGGGAGGTAGGCCATGTACACAAAGGCATTTTTGTATTGTTCAATTAGTGATTCAAAGAATTCTGTAGGACTAAATTGTTCCGGCAATTCAATGGTTTTGCTTCTGGCAATAACGGCCTTTTGGAACACATCATTTTTTATCGCTTGAATTGTTTTCTCAACAAGCGAAAGAAATTTATTTTTTTGATCGGTTATATCCTCGCTCTTTTTACTTGCATATTTTGTATTGAGGTGTTCATGCTTTGGCGGATCGAATAAGTCAATCAATTGCGTATGACTAATACGTGAATGAATCAGCTCAAGTTGTTTCGTTTGATTATTTTTAGTGATGTGTATATCTTGGTCAATGAATTTTGCCTGATGGTGCTCTGGCGAAAATGGATGAAAAATAAACCCGCTTCCCATATCTTCGAGATGCAAATGATCAAGATTTCTACCGCCTGAGAGATCAATTATAAGATGTATGGTATTCTTTTTTTCTTCGTGGATCAGCGGATTGGGCAAGCGGTACATGGCACAAGCAAAACCCTGGTTTTGACAATGCACGAAGAGTTTCTTCAGCGTAAAT
>JAUUZS010000167.1 GCA_030589835.1 Cyclobacteriaceae bacterium | reverse complement strand
TTCATTAGATAGAAGCGGAAATACATGCCATTCCTGCTTGCTGATGATGGTTCTCCATACGGACATCCCCATGATCACCTTTCCCTCGTGTTCCTGGAATCGCAGGCTTGATAAAGGAATTCTCATCTCTACGTGCAAGACATCACCCTGTATGGACGTTTTAACATCCCAAAATGAATTCCAGTTTCTATTAAAAGGTCTGGAACGTTCATTTGCCTGTGCGTCATTGGCAATGGAAAAATCAGATCTCATCCCTGTGGGGTTTGTTTCAAAACAGAGGGCATTTTCATTATCGTTAAATGTATCGAGCAAAATGCCGAAATTGTCACTTCCCCCATCTACACCATCCCTCTTTTTGGTAGTTGCCATAATGGATGCACCGTTTGAATAATGCATGCGACCACCAAAGTAAAAATACTCGTCATCGAAAGTGACAAAAATTTCTGTTTTTTCCGTAAGCTTGCTGCCGTGGTTCGGCCGATACATCTGCATGGGCAAAGGACTGACATTATCCCAAATCTCCTCGTTACACAAGCCATCGAAATCCAGGATATCAGAGGTTTTCCCTACTACAAAGAGATTCTCGCCCTCTTTACCTTTGGCAGAGGCCATCGACAAAAATAAAATTATAAGAATGGGAATTAACCTCATTAACACTTAAAGATTAAAAAGTAAATAATCGAATACAAAGGTAAATATTTAGAGGAAACATTTGATTAAAACTTTATCTTTCAGATGTCGTTGATCAATATTTTTTTTGTCAGGAAAATTCCATGTTGCTTCTCCGAACAATACCTGATCGTGACCTTGCCTAAAAAGGACATGGAAATGAACCTCCTATTCCTTAAATTAGACTTCATAATTCCGAATCCTTTTCCATCAACGATAACTATCGGTTCATTATGCGCAACTTCATTTCGATTAACCTGTTCCTGATCATTGCTTTTTTTTTACTTAATTCATCCATAGCCTATGCCCAGATTCCAATCCGAATCGAGCAGGTCAGGCCTAATTTTATCACCATCAGTAACGACCTGCACGACGACAACCGGATCGGCTACCGTTTTCATGAGCATGAACCCATCGTTTATGGCTCGGTTCCGTTATCCGATAGAATGGCCAACATCAACACGAAAAAAGTAAATACACTGATTGACTCTTTTAAAATTCGTGAAAAAGTCTTCACCTACAAACATGAAATAGAAAAGTCTTCTCATTGGGTCAGGCAGGATTGGACTTATTACATGGTGCCCGTGGACGACGGAATAGAAATTTTATTTGAGATCAAAGCCTATGAAGAAGGATTACCGGAATATTATGGCGTACAGCAATGCTTCAGAATGAGCGGCGTCACGAACCAGACCTGGCGTCAGGAAATTGCCAAAACACCGGCTTTCAGCGAATATGATTTATGGAAAAAAGAAGGTGATAAACCAAAAACCAGTCTCACCTATGTGATGCGGAGCAATCAATGGCAGGCATTACCGGCTGGTGACAGTTGCATCGGGGCACGCACTCCGCTTGGCATGGCAATAGACCATTTGAGAACGAATGGGAATCTGATGCATAAGGTCGGCCCCTACCAGGCAAAGATGCAACTGCCCATTGATCATGCCCTCATCACCCGGACAGATATTAAAGGGAAATGGCTTAGTGGTATTTACTGGGAGCAGACCTCTCATGTAACGGATCATCACCCTGCCGATTGCATCCATTCCATCGTCAATATCGGCAATATTCCACCCCGATCACGTAAAGTACTACGAGGTAAAATTTATTGGTTTAAAGGATCAAAAGATAAACTCCTGGAACATTTTGACCGGGATTTCCTGAATGAAGACCGGCAAAGCAAATTGAATGTTGCTTCTTGTCAATTTCCTGTATCGGGCGATGTGGTAAAAAATGCGGAATGGATCGAGCATCAAATGCGTACTTCCAAAGTTCGGAGCGCTGGATTGGTCCACTTCCCGGAGTGTGCCCTTTCCGGATATGGTGGTGCCGACCTGAAAAGCTTTGATGATTTTGATTGGGCTCTCCTCAAGCAGCGAACCGGTCGCATTTGTGCGCTGGCAAAAGAACTAAAACTCTGGGTATTATTGGGAAGTTCACACCAATTGAGTGATGGAAATAAACCGCACAATTCACTTTATGTCATCAATCCTGAAGGGCGTATTCAGGACCGCTATGACAAGCGCTTTTGTACTGGTGGTGACTTAAAGCACTATAGCCCGGGAGATCATTTCGTGAACTTTGAAATAGGAAAGATCCGATGTGGCCTGTTGATTTGTTACGACGTTCGCTTCCCTGAATTATACCGCTCCTACAGTCAAATTGGGGTTGATGTCATTTTCCAATCCTTTTATAATGCACGCCACGATATTGATTGCATCCATCCGAAGATTATGCCGCAGAGTGCCCAGGTGAGGGCCGCGAGCAATTATTTTTTTATGTCACTGACCAATTCCTCTGAACCATACAGTTGGCCTTGTCATTTTATTACACCCGATGGCCTGGTAGATCATAAGTTGGAAGCCAATACACCAGGAATTTTGTTGTCGGAAATAGATGTACAGAAAAAATATTATGACCCCAGCCGTGCTTATAGAAAAGAGACCATCGAGGGCAAGCTTAACAGTGGAGCAATCGTTGATGATCCAAAATCGAAAGACCGTACTTCGTATTAATTCCAATAAGCAAAAATCCCAAAGTACAGGACTTTGGGATTTTTCAAGTTAACGGTTCTAAGTTAAAAGGCTGTTATTTTTCCGGCGGCAATAAAACTGCATCAACTACATGTACTATGCCATTTGAAGCAGCTACTGTCCCCAACACTTTAGCGCCATTTACATAAATTATATCTTCTTTAACTTCTATAGTTACATTATCACCTGTTGCCTGACCAATGGTTGTCCCATCCTTAAGGTCTTTCAATTTGTATGTACCAGGAGCAGCATGAAATGTAATAATCCTCATCAAGGTCTTTTTATTTTCCGGCTTGAGCAAGTTTTCTACCGTCCCTTCTGGCAGCTTATCAAAAGCGGCATTGGTCGGGGCAAAAACCGTAAGCGGGCCTGGATTTGCAAGAACATCCGCCATACCTGCCGCCTGAACCGCAGCTACCAATGTGGAGTGATCTGCTGAAGCTGCAGCGATTTGCACTATGTTTCTTGCCGACAGATCATCTACCACAGATGCCTGCCCACCCTTCATCTCTGGCCGTGAAGTCTCAGAAGAACTTTGCTGTGCTCCTTTGTCTCCGCAAGATGACATCAATAATGCTCCTAAAGTGAAGCACATTAAAAAATACCACTTTCTCATAATCATAGTTATTTAAGGTTTGAACTAAAACTCAATTTATTCATCCATACCTTTATCTGATTATGATTTGAATCATAAAAAAGCCTGATATTCAGTCGTTGCTAAATATCAGGCTCAAATAACCGTTGCTTATTCTTAAAAAAAATCGATCGAACTGTACGATAAATTAGTGGTCATGTACTCCTGGCTCATGAATATGGCCGTGGTCAATCTCCGGTTGAGTAGCTTCTCTTACTTCCAAAATCTCTCCTTTAAAATTCAGCTCCTTACCTGCGAGCATATGGTTAAAATCCATCTTTACGGTTTCTTTTGATGCCTCCAGAATTGTACCATTAAGGGGATTTCCTTTCTGATCCTGCATTGGCACTATCTGCCCCACATTCAACATATCTTCATTTACTTTGCCATCGACCATAAAAGTTGAAACGGGCAAATCAACCACCGCCTCATCGCTATATGGGCCATATCCCTCTTCGGGAGAAAGTTTGAATTCATACTTTTCACCTGCGTCGAGGCCTTCAAGATTATTCTCAAATCCGGGAACCATCATGCCTATTCCCTGAATAAAAGACAAGGGTTTATCATTTTCCGCCTGATCGACTATTTCACCATCTACTACTAACGTATAAGTCACGGACAGCACTGTGTGTTTTGCGATTTTCATAAATTATAATTCAATATTTGTAATTGGGCGCAATGTAGTAATTTTTATTTTTATAAAAGTACCATACCGGGGGTGTACGACATATTTGCATTTGTTGATTTCGTACGTATAGTGATGTTGGGAAAGCACCAGCCTGTCGGTTCATGGGTCAAGCTTTTCCATGAAAATAGCCGTAGTGCCAATTACAGTAATGGAGATACCAATCTGCCGAACGAGCCAATCAGCTTAATGCGCAAAGGCCTTCTTTTCCATGTTACATAATCCAATTTCTCTGCATGGGTTAAATCAGATAAAAATTGCGCTTTCAATTCTTTTGCGATTTGCTGATCAAAAAAAACAGCGTTTACCTCGGCATTATTATCGAAGCTGCGGTAATCCATATTTGCTGTTCCAATCGTAGAAAGTTCCTCATCGATGATCATTACCTTGGAATGGATCATCCCTTTTTTATAAAAATAAACTTCAATGTCATTTTTTAATAATTCCCCCATATAGGTAAGACTTGCCGAGTGAACAAAAACCGAATCGGATGTGGCAGGCATTAATAACATGACTTTAACACCACCTTTTGCACTGGTTTTCAAGGCTGTAAGTACGCTTTCATTCGGAATAAAATACGGGGTAATAATCAAAAGTTCTTCCCGTGCTGTGGTAATCATGCTGAAATACCCTTCCATCAAATTGGGATTATCAGAATCAGGGTCACTGCTGATAATGGACGTAAGTGTATCGCCTTTTTTGATGATCTCATGAAAGTAGTCACTATTTGGCTGCAACAGATGCTTACTGACAAAATACCAATTTAATATAAATAAAATTTGCAGAGAATAAACCGCCTCCCCCTCTATCATGCAGTGGGTATCTCTCCAATAATTATCTGACGCTGTGGTATTGATATACTTATCAGCTACATTTATTCCTCCTACAAAACCAATATCCCCATCGATAACTACAATTTTTCTATGGTCACGGTAATTCACCCGGTTGGCCAAAGAAGTAAATATGACCGGATGATATTCATAATATTGCACTCCTGATGCCTTCATCTTTTTTATGCTCTTTTGGCGAAGATTGTTGCTCCCCAATGCATCTACGATCATTCTCACCTCCACCCCTGACCGTGAGCGCTCGCATAAAATATCCATGATTCTATTGCCAATGTCATCGTCATCAAAAATGTAGTATTCCAGATGGATGTGATGTGTGGCCTTCTGAAGTTTCTCGATCAATACGGGGAATTTCCCTTCTCCATTTGTAAATACCTGAATGTGATTATTGGCAGATAATGACGAGAAATTGTTTCTCCAAAAAAGAAACGGGAGCTTTGCCTTTTCATTGAGATATTCGTGCACGTCATCAGAACTCCTGTTCAGTAAGTTGTCGTACTCTTTTATCCATCGTTGTATAATTTTTTGATCTGAAAATCCCTTTCTGGAGTATAATTTTTGCCTCCTGAAATTTACTCCAAAAAAAAGGTAGATCATCATCCCAATTATTGGGAGTAAAACCATAAGCAGCAGATAGGACTGGGTTTTGAGGGGGTTTTTATTTTCTAATAGAATCCGAAAAAAAAATACAATGACGATGGCATAATAGCCCGCTAAAAGAATTACTGAAATGAATTGTCCCTGGGACATGCCAATTGTAGTTTTTGCCTTACCTTTTAATATGTATCGCCAATTTTACTCTCCTATAAATATGGTTTTTCTTTCTTTGGCCGATTTGATGGCTGCGGTCAATATCTCCATCACAATCATGTTATTCTCCATAGAATACAACCCTTGTGAAGCATCCGTTGTACCGTTGATAACCGATGCAAAATAGGCGAAAGGATCATTTTGTGTGATTTGAAGCGGAGGAAGTTTAATCGTCTCCGCTTTATTTTTGTCTATTTTACTTGTTAGCGTGCTTCTATCCGGGGCGATCAAGCTTCCTTTTTTGCCATATACTTCGATGTCTTTTCTGCTATATGGCCAGTTCCATGAAGCCTGAATAATCGCCTGGGCACTTTCATACTCCACAATTATAGTGGCTTCATCATCGACATTAGGATACATACTCGGTTTGATTTGTTGCATAACTGCAGTAACGGAGATTGGTTTTTGATTGTTCATAAGCCATGTTGATAAATTGGCGCCATAACAGCCAAAATCAATTATTGCTCCTCCCCCATTTAATATCGGATCGGTTAGCCATGCTAAAAACTCCGGACTGCAACCAATCTCGATGGGGCCTGAGTGTCCGTCATGGACAACAATTTTTGTGATATCACCTATTTTTCCTTGGGTAGTCAATTCATGGATTTTGTGGTTGCTTGCATACCAGGAAGTCTCATAGTTGGTCAGCAAATGGATGCCATGGGTAGCAGCGAGAACCTCCATTTTTCTGGCGTGTACCATGTTGGCGGCCAAAGGTTTTTCTACCATGACATGAATTCCCAGAGGGGCACATTTCTCGACGACCATTAAATGCTCATAAACGCTTCCAAAGGCACAAACTGCCTCCGGCTTTACCTCCTTTAACATTTGATCAATATCCTTGAACCACAGGTCAGCATCCAATTGATATTGATCAATCAGTCTTGAGGCAAGTTCTTCATTAGGTTCTGCCAGGCCTACCAATTCTATATCACCCAGTTCTTGTCTCTTTAAGATCCATCCGACATGCCCATGCGTCATCCCTGCAACCGCAATTCTAATAGGTTTTGTTTGGGCTTTCAGGGAATTCCCGGAAATGAGGATAATGAAAACCAAAAAGCAGCATAGATATAAATTTTTGCTCATAGCGTTTTTCTCTTATGTTTTACCAAAAATACCAATTCCTAATTATTACTCAAATGACTAATCAATATAAAAAATGACGGGACTGGCCCTTTTGGGGATTCTGATTCTTGCATCAGGACGCTTCTTTAGCTTGATGCTGAACAGGAAATGACTTAATTGACGGCTTCTAGATGGAAACCTCACCGTACTTCAGGAAGTAGCCCTTTATAAACCTGGAAGCTTTAACTATGTGGTCTTTTACAGCATTGCGCGAAATCCCTAAATCAGATGCAGTCTGGTTATATGTTTTACCGTCAAACTTACACATTTTAAAAACTTCTTTTCTCCTGGGTGGCAATTGGTTTACAGCTTCACTTGCAAGCTTTTGGTACTCCTTGAAATCCATTTCTTCTTCAAGCGTATTTTGATTTCTACTCTTGTATTGAATAATTTCCAGTCTCAGGGATTCCTTTCGCGAAGCTTGTTTTAACAGGTTCAATATGAGATTCTTGCATATAGTATGCAAGAAAGAACTGAAATTTGATTGAATATTAATTTGCGCCCTGTTTTCCCACACTTTGACAAATACATCATGGATTATATCACACGCCTGGTCATTGGACTTGACAAATTTTAGTGCAAACAAATAAAGTCTCTCCTTATAGATATAAAAAAGTGATTCAAAAGCATCTTCATCCCCTTCCCTTAGCCTTTTTAATAATTCCGATTCTTCTCTCATTTGCTTTTTGTATTACCCCGCAAACGTTTGCAATGTCAAATAAGGAATAAAAAATGACATCCACACCGTTTTTTTTAAAAAAATGTAATTTATGCCTCCTTTTTTTTAAAAATCGCATTTCCCAATTCGCATTTACTAAAAAAACAGGCTTAAAATAAAACTATTTTCTATTCACAATTTTACATAAATCTACTTCTCTTGTTCGCTTAGGGTTACTATTGTCACTTAATATGAATATAACAATAATTAATATAATTTTTTTACCATGAAGACGTTACCATTTTTTATCGCACTCATTTTTGTGGGATTGTATTTAAGCGAACAGAAAATTAATTGCTCAAATATGCCTGAGGATTGGATCACAGAAACAGAAGCCATATTCTGCATTGAAAACACGGCTTTCAAATCCAAAGAATCAATAATCGCCAAAGAGAGTAGTTGGTTTAAAAGCGCTCAATATTATAGTTGTGATGGTAAAATTGGTCATCTGATCATAAAGAGGCATAAAAACTCCGTTGTGCACAAAAATGTACCCCTATCCATCTGGCAAGGCATGAAAGTGGCAAAATCCATTCAAAAATTCTATGATAATTTTATTCGGAATAGATATAAAACGGTAAACCAGGGGTCTATCCTGGCACTCCTATAGATTTTCCTGCAGGGCATTTTCCTTTTATACTAAAAACCAACTTCCCTTTTTAATTGAATCCAAGGGCAGAGCCATACAAAGTATGGAAAAAGGATCCATTTTTATTTACAAAAAATAAAATGATGCTGGACCCGAAAAAGTAATGATACTTTTAAAGTAGAGTGAAACAAGGATTTGAT
>JAUUZS010000213.1 GCA_030589835.1 Cyclobacteriaceae bacterium | reverse complement strand
TTCAATGCTAATGGGCGCAGGTGTAATCTTTTGGATTTCAATTCCATTCTTGTTGTCATCTTATACGGCATCTATTCTATATAATTCCTGAATATATCTCATTTTGTTTCCAAAACGGTAATACGGAAGGGTAAAAGATTAAAAGGAAGAAGATTGAATAGATATTGAAGGGAAAAAGATTGAATAGAGATTGAAGGAAAAAGATTGAATAGAGATTGAAAGGAAGAAGATTGAATAGAGGTTGAAGGGAAGAAGATTGAATAGAGATTGAAGGGAATGAGCACTTTACAAAATTTTGGGATTAAAGTAGAGTTTTAATGCCTATGAAATTTGTAAAGGGCTTTATCTCGCGCAAAATTAGACGAATAAGACATTTGTTCAAATAAATTTTATATTTGCTTCCTATGCCAGTAAACTCAGAGAGCGATGGAGAGCTAAAAAGACCTTCAAAATTAATCATCATTTTTTGCCTGATTGTTGCCGGAGAAATGATTTTTGGACTTCCTTTTCATGTGTTAAGGTATTTTCGACCAACCGTGTTAGAGGTATTTAACTTATCAAATGCTGAGATTGGTGATGCTTTTGCCATTTACGGGATCATGGCTATGCTTTGTTATTTTCCTAGCGGGGTCATTGCAGACCATTTTTCTGCCCGTAAACTGATGGCCTATTCTTTGTTTGCTACTGCTTTGGGAGGAATATATCTGGCCATGATTCCTGATCGCTTTGGCTTGTCAATTCTTTTTGGCTATTGGGGGATCACCACTATTTTGCTTTTTTGGGCAGCTATGATCCGTGCGACAAGAGAGTGGGGAGGAAAGCTGGCACAGGGAAGGGCATTTGGCATACTTGATGGAGGCAGAGGGTTAATGGGAGCTACAGCAGCGACCATAGCTGTTTTTTTTCTTGCCGCATTTCTTTCCTCCGATTTAGAAAATATTTCCCAGGATCAACGAACCCAGGCGCTGAAGGCAGTAATCTGGTTTTATACCCTGCTTACTTTTGGAACCGCGGTCTTAGTTTGGTTTTTTATACCTGACACACAAATTGCAGCATCAAAAACCATTACCCATCCTTTTGCAGGAATTGGAAGAGTCCTGCAAAATCGTCTTGCGTGGCTTCAGGCAATTATTGTGATTTGTGCGTATTGCGGTTACAGAGGGCTTGATTTTTATGCCCTGTACGGAATCGATATACTGGGTATGAATGAAGTAAGCGCAGCGCGTTTTGTGTCATACGCCACCTGTCTGAGGCCCGTTGCGGCGCTAGGTGCGGGTTTTCTGGCAGATCGTTTTACCACAAAAAAGGTAATTGGCTCCACATTTACCGTATTGTTGCTGAGTTATCTGGTGCTGATCGCTTTGTCACCTGGCGTGCTGGGTGTAGGCATAATTTTCGCAAATTTGTTTTTTACGTTTATGGCTGTTTATGCGTTGCGAGGGGTGTATTTTGCCCTTTTTGAGGAAACGAATATTTCAGGAAGTCTGACCGGAACAACAGTAGGATTGATTTCCCTGGTAGGTTTTACTCCTGATATCTTTTTCAACTCCATTGCAGGTCGTATTCTCGATGCGTCTCCTGGTCTTGCAGGATATCACAATTTTTATTCCTTTCTTGGTTTCTTTGCTGCGGCCGGAATGGTGGCCACATTCCTGCTGGCCCGCCGAAGTTCACGGATTATTTCTGCAGTACAGAAGTAGGGTATAGCAGTTCGTAGTAAAATTAAAAGAATCCTTTACAAAATTGCTCAAGGTCTGAGGCCTAAACATGACCCAGATTATGGCGTTTCAAAGCTGTATCTTAGATCTGCAAATCCGGCTACTCCAGCCTCCTGCCACTGCCAACTGCTCCAGCCTCCTGCTACTTGCCAAATAACTTCCATCACTACACCACTTTCTCCTGCCTCACTTACGCACCGGCTTTCAACTCTTCATGTTCGCCAGGGGATCATCAATCATTTTCAGGCTCCCTCTATAAAAAATATAAGCACTGATTGACATAAGGATATGGCTGATGTCGTAGTGGTTGAACCATTTGGATATACCCCATTCGTTCATAAAAATGAGTGCGGAAACAGATGAAATACCCACGGCAATCAGAAACAGCTTGCTTGCTTCGCTTTTTGTCTTGCGGTACACCACAACATTAAAGCTGGTTACAATAATTAACAGTCCATAGGCAGAATGCACTTCAACAAAAAAGAAATTGAGTGTGCTGAAAGTTATTATTATGAAGGTGCTTAATTCAATCAAATTCATTTTGGCAAAAAAGTTGCCGATTTTAGGGTTGATCAACGGTTTGGCATATAATATAGATGCCCGCTCCAGCAAGGCAATAGAAAACATACTGGTGAGCCAGCCTGGCAATTTCCATGCAAAAGAAAGCAGGTATAAAAAACTATGGCCAATTACCCCTCCAATAAACGTGGCGATTGCCATCGAGAGAAAGTAGTATTTCAGGTTCCAATGAACATTATTTTTAAGCTTGATTTTATGGAGTTTAAAAAACGCATAAAAGCAAACCGCAGACACAATTAAGTCAGTAAAAGCGACTACCGGCTCATCAATTCTAATCCCATAAATTTCTATGGAGGTCTCGGGAAGATTCATTTAAAAAAAATTGTATTGGTAAATAACAGTTACCAAAATTAACAATAAATTATAAATGGTTATTATACTTGTCGAATTGTAAGTTTCATGATTAACTTGAGTGATCGAATTAAATTTTTTCAAGATGCATAAATTTTCGTATTTAATTGTTTTAGCAATAGCAATTCCTTGTTTTGCCACCGCACAAATTCAAAAAAGAAGATTGCCACAAAATATTAATGTGCCCACCTATTCGCATATTTTTCCTACGCTGAGTGGTGATGGGAGTCAAATGATTTTCCTCACCAATTACACGAATAGCGAGGGATTTGAAACCAAATATACCACTAAAAATAAGCTGGGCCTATGGGCTGACCCAGTACTCCTTCCCTCCATGAACAAACTCGGGCAGGATCATATCGGTAGCTTCTGCATAAGTTATGACGGAAATCTTGTGGTGTTTTCTTCGCGAAGAAATCCCGGGATAGGCAACTATGATATATGGATAAGTGAGAAAGCCGGGAATAACTGGTCGCAACCCAGAAATCCTGGCAAACCACTTAATACACCAGGTAATGAAGGAAACCCAAGTTTGAGCCCCGATGGCAAATCCATCTATTTCATGCGGTGTGAACAGATGGATAAAGATCAAAAAAGAAACTGCCGCATATATGTTTCTCACCGTGTATCTGCTACCCGATGGTCAGAAGCGGAATTACTTCCTGATTATATCAATACAGGGCACGAAACGACACCAAGAATATTATCGGACAATCGGACATTGATTTTCGCCTCTGGCCGAAGCGGAGGAAAGGGAAAGCTGGATTTGTATTCCACGACATTAGATCAAAATTCCTGGACCCGGCCGAAAGCACTTTCATTTATTAATACCGATCAAAACGATGAGTTTGTGACGATTCCAGCCCGGGGGGATATCATTTATTTTTCGGGAACCTACAGGGATAAATACAATATCTATAAAGGGGTTATTCCCGCAGAGTACAGGGCAAAGAAAGTAATGATGCTCACCGGGACTGTGGAGTATGACGACGGTCAGAATCCTGCTGAAGATGTGCTCATACAGGCTTTTGATCTTTCGAATGGAGCACTCTTTACCACTACCAGGTTAGACAAAAGGGATCAAAGTTTTTCTATATTTCTTCCCGAAGGCACCCATTATGATGTATCTGCCTTCCCGCAAAAGGGTGGACATACCTACTTTTCACAAATTTACGACTTAAGAGATATGCTTATTTCCAGAAAGGAAGAAGTGGTCATATCGCTTTCTTCCCTGAATCAGGGAATGACCATACCCCTAAATACCATTCGTTATGATAACTATTCATCAGTGTTAAGCGAAGATTCGAATATCGCCATAAAACGCATCATAGGATTTTTGAAGAAAAACAATAATGTAAGAATTGAGGTTGGCGCCTATGTTGGCCAGATTGCTACCGATACGATTCCCGACAGTGATTTGACTGAAGTACAGGTAGATACTTTGTTTTTCCAAATTCCAAAAGAAACCGAATTGTTGGAAGGGGAAGTAGCTGATATGGAATTTTTAGAAATCGATTTTGATGAAAGTATAGTTGAAAAGGACACATTGCCCGACACGGAAGTGGCGGCTGCCGAAGATTCAACAGTTTTACTTGCCCAGGATCTGGTATTGTCGCCAAAAGACTCCGTAATGGCATTGGGGTACATGCTTTATGAAGAGACAGAGACAGACGAAGTTTATTCCAAGCTAAGTTATACCTATCATAACGACAGGACGCAAAAGCAAGCTGAAGCATTGATGGGCCAGTTAATCGAGTTAGGTGTACCGGCCAATTTGATTGAAGCAAAGGGATACGGAGATGAGTGGAATGTGGATCGGGCAGCGGAAGAGAAAAACTATTGGGTAGAATTGAAGATCATTAAAGAATAGGCCCGTGAAATAATATTAAGACATTTTGTGCGCTATATACCCATAAAGGCTCAACACAGAATGCCGGATGGCAGAACAGAATCTGCATTTACTAAAAAAATATAAAATATGCTTGACTTCCCTACCGGATTCGCGACTTGAAAATTCTCATACTAGGGTGATTGGCCATCGTTACTTTAGGCTGCCAGAAAATTAATTCAGCAGGATTTGAATAATTCATATAATTCTTTAGTAAAATATTTCGTTTTTTAAGAAATTTAGACCTTTCATGAGACTAGGAGGAAATCATACATGCTGAAGCTTCGTTTTTTAAAATATATATTAGCACATACCAAAATCCACACGATCATCATCTTTGCAGTGCTGCTGGCTGACTGCCAATTTAGGGATCTTTCGAGAATGCAAGGCAACCAGTCAAACCTGGTGCAATATGTAAATCCCATTATAGGTACTCAATCGAGTGAAGTGTTGTCCAACGGAAGTACATACCCTGCTGTGGCCCATCCCTGGGGAATGAATTTCTGGACCCCACAGACAGAACCTCATGAAAGCAAGTGGATATATGATTATTCAACCAATTCCATTAATGGCTTTAGGTGCACGCACCAACCTGGACCGGAGATTGGTGATTACGGTGCTTTTTCAGTAATGCCACAAAAGGGAAAGCTAATTATTGATGAGAAAAAAAGAGGGCTGAACTATTATCACACCAGAGAAACTTCATTGCCAAATTTTTATGAAGTTGATTTCTATGAAGAAAAAATCACTGCTGAAATCACGGCGACGATCCGTGGGGCGATGATGCGGTTTACTTTTCCGGCATCAGACTCATCATGGATTTTGTTTGATGCCTTTCCCGGAGGGTCTTTTATAAAGGTGATTCCACGAATGCAGCGAATCATTGGTTGGTGCAAAAATAACAGCGGGGGAACGACCAAAGATTTTGCCACGTATTTTGTGGCAGATTTTGATAAGCCATTTGGCAGCATCACTATGTGGAGCGACGATACACTAACAACCCTGAAAAGGGAAGTCGAAGGAGATCATACCGGCGTAGCGTTAAAATTCAATACATATAAAAATGAACAAATAAATGTAAAAATCGCCACATCTTTTATCAGTCTGCCACAATCAGTGACCAACCTGAACAGGGAAGTATCCCGATTTACCTTTGATCAGTTGAAAATCAAATTGAACCAGACCTGGAACACCGAACTCAATAAAATCCTGATCGAAGGAGCCAGTGCAGCACAGCGGGAAATGTTCTATTCCTCCCTATATAGAATGTTGCTTTTTCCACGGGTTTTTTATGAGATCAACGACCAGGGAAAAATGGTTCATTACAGCCCTTTCAATGGCAATATAAGGCCTGGGTATCTCTTCGCAGATATTGGTTATTGGGAGACCTTCAGGGCCTTATTCCCTTTTTACAACATTATGTACCCGGAAAGGAATGGCAATATTATGAAAGGTCTCCTAAATTCATACAAGGAGGGAGGCTGGTTGCCGGTCTGGCCAAGCCCAGGATACCGCAAAATAAAAATCGGCAGCCATAGTGCTTCTTTGTTTGCCGATGCCTATGTAAAGGGCATTGATGATTTCGATGCTGATCTGGCATATCAGGCAATGAAAAAGGATGCTTTCGTCACCGCACCGCATTGGGCTCCCGGCAGAGATGGCATTCGCGAATACAACAATAATGGATATGTTCCGTATCCCGAATTTGATGTAGCAACCAGCAAAACTTTAGAATATGCTTATGATGACTTTTGTATCCTTCAGATGGCAAAAAAGTTGGAAGAGATGGATGATATCTCGCAATTTCAATCGCGGCCGTTAAACTATCGCAATGTGTTTGATTCAACGACTAATTTTATGCGGGGGCGTAAGGCAGATGGGAATTTGTACGACCCGTTTGATCCAATAGAGTGGGGAGGCCCATTTATTGGAGGCAATGCCTGGCATGGCACATGGTCGGTTTTTCATGATGTTCAGGGGCTTGCAGATCTTATGGGCGGCGATAAAAAATTTATTGAAAAGCTGGATCAGGTATTTACTACCCCCTCAGAATTTAAAGTGGGAACATATGGGAAGGTAATTCATGAAATGACAGAAATGATTATGGCCAATAAAGGTCAGTATGCCCATGGAAACCCTGCAGTTCAGCATATGCCTTACCTTTATAATTATACAAGCCAACCCTGGAAATCACAGTATTGGGTGAGAAGAATCATGAAGGATTTATATAACCCGACACCTGATGGGTATTGCGGAGATGAAAAGAACGGACAATTGTCTGCCTGGTATGTGATGAGTGCCTTGGGCTTTTATCCCGTTACGCCCGGACATCCTTCATATGTGTTGGGGTCACCACTATTTAAGAAGGTGACGATATCGTTGTACAATGGTAATACACTGGTGATAGAGGCGCCTGAAAATAGTGACGAAAACGTTTTTGTTGAAAAGGTGGAGCTTAATGGTGATCGATATGAAAACAACTGGATCTCTCATGACGATATCATGAATGGAGGAAAACTTTTATTTTTTATGGATAATAAGGCTGAGCGAAAGCGAGGCACAGATAAAGAAAATTTTCCTTATTCCTTTTCCTCAGATCAACCTGAATAGATATTTAAGAGACAACTTT
>JAUUZS010000541.1 GCA_030589835.1 Cyclobacteriaceae bacterium | reverse complement strand
GGAAAAGACCGGCTAATTCCTCTACTGATCACATTGATTTGATCCATATTATTTGCCTTCCATCAAGTAAATGTACGTTCCTGTCAATCGCCATTACTGAAAAACTTTTGATCGTGCAGGCATTGCCTGGCGGTAAACAGATAGGGTTTTTCGCGATCATTGAGCTCTAACTGTGCGCAAAAGAATATCCTGAACGTATATTGATTTTTAAGACTAAATTAATCCTCCTAAAGAATAACTTTGACAATATATATAATTTATATAATTTTGCATTTCGCAATTGCTATTGTAAAATTAAAGCATGATTCTTTTGTAAATCAGCATCTTAGCAGGTCGATTTTCCGTAAATAATTAAATAAATGAACTGAAACGGTTTCAGAAATGAGCCGTTATTTTTGTTTAATAAACTTTATCAACTATGTCAGAATTTTCATACTATACTGAAGAAGGGCTTAAGAAGTTAAAAGATGAACTCAATTATCTTAAGACTACTGCAAGGCCAGATATTTCAAAGCAAATCGCTGAAGCCCGGGACAAAGGCGACCTGAGTGAAAATGCCGAATATGATGCCGCAAAAGAAGCTCAAGGCCTGTTGGAATTAAAAATAGCCAAACTTGGTGTGGTGGTAGGAAACGCACGTGTGATGGATGAAAAAAATATCGATACCTCAAAAGTATCGGTACTTTCAAAAATTAAAATCAAAAATAAGAAAAACGGTGCGACAATGACCTACACATTGGTTTCTGAAGAAGAAGCGGATTTGAAAACAGGAAAAATTTCCGTTCAATCCCCCATTGGTAAAGGATTGTTAGGCAAAAAAGTTGGTGATACTACCGTGATTCAGATCCCTGCCGGAAAAGTTGAATTTGAAGTACTGGAAATCTTCATCTAAATGAGCAGTATATTCACCAAAATTATTGAGCGTCAGATTCCTGCCAACATAGTTGCAGAGGATCAGGACAATATTGCGTTTCTAGACATCAATCCACTTTCTGTTGGCCATACACTGGTTATACCCAAAAAAGAGGTGGACTATCTTTTTGACCTCAATGATGATGCATATACTTCTTTGAACCTTTTTGCCAAAAAAGTGGCCATTGCGGTCAGGCAAGTTACGGGCAAAAGGATAGGCACGGCAGTCATTGGTTTGGAAGTGCCCCATGCCCACATTCATCTGATTCCTTTTACTCAAATGTCTGAGCTTAATTTTGCAAACCCGAAACTGAGCCTTTCGAGTGAAGAATTGGCCCAAACAGCGGCACAAATCAATAAAGCATATTCTGCCTGATACTTCGTTATACGCTTCCTGATTATTTTATTCTACCAGGATTATCACTGATAAACGATTTCCAGCTTTTGTTCTTTTTTGCTGTTGAGTTGCTATTATAGTGGTGGCATAATGCTACCGCCAGTGCATCGGTAGCATCCAATAATTTTGGTACGCCTTCAAAATTAAGTATGGATTTCAGCATATTTGCGACCTGCTCCTTAGATGCATTTCCATTTCCTGTTACAGCCTGCTTTACCTTTTTGGGCGCATATTCGGTAATGGGAATTTCTTTGGACAATGCCGCAGCCATGGCAACACCCTGTGCTCTTCCGAGTTTCAGCATTGATTGCACATTTTTTCCGTAGAACGGCGCCTCAAGAGCCACTTCGTCAGGTTCGAAATCTTCAATGATACCGATTACGCGATCAAATATTTTTTTAAGCTTAAGCTCATGTGTCGAGTATTTCGATAGATGAATTACCCCATATTGGACTACTTGTGTCACATTGCCTTTCACGAGTATTACGCCATAACCCATGACGGATGTACCAGGATCCATGCCCAAAATTATTTTTTCTTTTTGCGTTTTATGCTGCGTATCCAATAGCTGCAAGGATAATAAATGTAAAATAAGTTCTCAAAATTGATCAATCATCTATAATTTTACACGATATGCAGCTATATTTTTTAATCAACTTTACGATATATTACATTTTTATACTATTCATGCTTTATGGATGGAATAAAATAAGGACCCCTTTTGAACCTGACAAGCTAAAAGAATTACCTTTTGCTTCCGTTGTTATTGCAGTAAGAAATGAAGAAAAAAACATTTCCAGATTGTTGACCTGCCTTGCTGGTCAATCATTTCCTTCATGGCTATTTGAAGTAATTATTGTTGACGACAACTCCGAAGACCGGACCATTGAGGAAATCCGGCAATTCATTCTCCCGGAAAAATTCAACCTTAAGATTCTGGAGAGCAAGCAAAAACCAATGCCCGGTAAGCCTCCCAAAAAAACCGCCTTGCTCAAGGGCATCGAGGCCGCAAAAGGAGACATCATCGTGATGACTGATGGCGACTGCTGGTTTGGTGAAGATTGGCTCATCTCAATTGTAAGTGCTTTTACGAATAAAAAAACCATGTTTGCTGCCGGGCCTGTTGCGCTCAAAGGAGATGAAGGTTTGCTTGCTAAAATACAGACCTTGGAATTTTCCAGCTTAATTGGAACCGGGGGAGCGTTAATTGGGCTCAATTACCCCCTGATGTGCAATGGTGCTAATCTTGCCTTCCGCAAAAAGGCATTTTACCAGGTAAATGGATATGAGGATAATACTTCAGGTGATGATGTTTTTCTTATGCAAAAAATACATGCTACATTCAAGGATTCCGTCGCCTTTCAAAAAGACCATCGGGCCTTGGTATACACTTTTCCTCAACCCTCGATATCAGATTTAATTCAGCAAAGAAAACGCTGGGCGTCGAAATGGAATAAATATCTACCACCCCTTAGCTGGATATTGCCTGTTTTTCTATTTACACATTACGCTTCCTTTTTGGCTGGCATAATCGTTATCATTGCAGCACCTCATTTTTTATGGGAAATTGGTCTTCTTATTTTAATTAAAATAATTCTTGACTATATAATCTTGAAGAAAGCAATGG
Source organism: Cyclobacteriaceae bacterium (assembly GCA_030589835.1). The sequence continues at coordinate 98 of JAUUZS010000541.1, read as the reverse complement.
TTTTCTGCAAATTGCGATTTGAATTTTGGGTCTTCTTGCTCAGTGAGTTGATCTACCCATTTTATGCCTTGTTTATTGGGATATCAGTTCATTTTGGG
>JAUUZS010000229.1 GCA_030589835.1 Cyclobacteriaceae bacterium | reverse complement strand
TTCAGAAACTTCGCAAGCCTTGATCTCGAACATTCTGAACAAACTCTGGCTATATAGACGGACTCTATATAACATTCTGAACAAACTCTGGCTATATAGACGGACTCTATATAGTTCCTCCTGCCACTGCCAACTTACTTCAGCACCTGCCCATTGCGACTGCCTTCTGCCACTCTTCCTCCTTCCGTCACTTCACAGGCCGAATTGTATAGCTAAACTCATAAACTCCCGGCATTACGCGATACTCCGTAAGCGTCGAAAGTGAGGTGTCGCCCAGGCCATTGACTTTGTGGTCGATATTCAGGAATACCTGGCCTGCTTTTTTTAATTGGAATGGATACATGGCACGCTCCAGGTGGTCGGTGCTGTAAGGGTGGGCACTGAAATTGAAGTTGGCCCCTTGAATTTCCAAGCCAATCCCCTCATTGTTTGTCATCTTCAAGTAGCTGACATCAGATCGGTTGCCATAGTCCTGCGGAATAAGGTAGGGAACATACATTTCATTGACAGTGGATTGATACGTACCAATTTTATATCCGGTCTTCCGGTCAGGATAGTTTTCCTGTGGCCCACGACCAAACCATTCTACATGCTGGAATTCCTTAGGTAACTGAAATTGCAATCCAACTTTGGGCAGCCATTGCGGCATCTTGCCCTGGGGCATGGTTTTCAGACTCATTTCAATTTCTCCATTTGCATGGATGTAGTAGGTATAGTAATTTCTAAACCCTCCTTCTTTCGTGGAGGTGTAGGCCGTTTCAGTTACTTTGATTACTACACTTGTTTCATCGGGTTGGTAATACTCAACATCTTCCATCTGGTAATGCAGTTGATCAATGCCAAAAGTGCGCCAATGATTGTCCCTGCTTCTGCCGAGGCCATCTATTTTTTCCTGAGTGCGGTGTTTCCAATTGCTCCACCGGTCGATGTCATTTGCCAATGGCGCCCGCCAAACATTAAATTGCGGGCCATGCTCCAATAGCGCTGCCCCGTTATATTTCATTTGCTTGAGCTGACCACTGTTTTTATCTATGGAATATTCAAACAATTCGCCTTTGATGTTGATTGCATCCTGTGTTTCTTCCACCTCTATGGGATGCGCTTTGGACAATTCCTGATGCACATCAATTTGCTTTGCTTTGATCTGAAACTGCTCCCAGGCCATTTCATGTCCCTTCTCTGCCCAGTAAGTTTTGCTTGTTGTCATGAAACTCATTTGAAACCACAGATCTCTATTCGCATTCAAATCGACGCCTTCCATTGGTAAAGCGATGGTTTTGCTTTGATGTGGCGCTAGTTCGATTCGAATCGTTTTGTTTAATTCAGCATTGGCATCTCCTATGGAATAACGCACTTCCAATTCATTCAAATTGGTAAAATTGAACCAATTGGTAATTAGCACTTTCCCCTTATTCAAATTGATGGCTTCTACTTGTACCGGCTGTGCCGATTTCTTCACTTGCCACATCTCCGGCTGAGCGGTTCTGTCGGCCCAAATGAGGCCGTAAGTCCGGCCTTCCAGTCCTGTCATGAAAAATTCTCCGTCTTCTTCAATGCCTTCAAAGTCCAGATATAATGCTGCATCTTTCGGCTTCATGGAGTTTAATTTGTCAAATGCAATGGCCTGATCATAAATACGCACCTGATCAATGATGGCATTACTTAGCATGCCATTGGTTTCACTTTCATGGTTTTCCGAATCCCTGCCTATCGTCACTGGGAAGGGAGAATTCAGGATGTTTCCGTCAAAGGTTTCCGTGTCTTTCAGGGCTCCATCTACGTAAAGCTGCAAAGATTTGCCATCGTAGATGCCTGCCAGGTGGTGCCAATTGTCTTCCCAGTCTGTTTGGATTTCACATGTTGCAGATTGCCGTTCACTTCCGTGAATGAAAAACTCGATGGTGCTTGCATCTTTTTGAATCAATCCGTAGGCATGATTTCCTTTGGATAAAAAGTAATTGGTATGAATAAATTCTCTGGGCTTCACCCACAATTCCAGGGTAATCTCCTTGCCTGCTATATCCAAACTCGGATTGCGGTAAAACTCCACCCACTCATCGTGGCCTGAAAGATCGAGGGCTTTGCCTTGCTTACCATCCACCAAATTTGCCCTTCCCATGATGGCTCCATCATTTCCGTTTGGCGATTGGTCTTTGAGTATGCGCAAAGGGTGTTTGATGGCCGGGCTGACCCAATCCCAGATCGCACCACCCGTAAGTCGCGGATATTTGCGGATCAGCTCCCAATAATCATCCATAGCTCCCATGCTGTTGCCGGTCGCCGCCAGGTATTCATCCATAAAGGAAGGCCTGTTGTCTTCTTCGGGATCTTGTTCTGCAAGTTTTTTGAGGTCAAATGGCGTCCAATATCTCGGGCCGATAATCTCTTCGTAAGGTATTTGAAAGGTATTGCCCCCATACATCCAGTTTGACCGGCTTGGGTCGAGACGCCGGCCTTCTTCCATCAGGGCCTTGATATTCTCCCCGTGTCCGGCTTCATTGCCGGCACTCCAAAAAACAATGCTGGGATGGTTGCGGTCCCTTTTCACGATCTTGTTGGCCCGATCTACAAACATGTCTTTCCATGCCGGGTCTTTGGCCAGGTAGGTATGCCGATGGCACTCATCGCCCGTTTCGTCCACCACATAAATACCGTATTCATTGGCAACTTGCAGGTATTCGATGCTGGGTGGATAATGTGAAGTGCGCACCAGGTTAATGTTGAACTGCTTCATCAATTCAAAATCCTTTTTAATGGTCTCTACATCCATGGTTTTGCCTGTTTCAGGATGATGCACATGGCTGTTTACCCCATTAAATTTGATGGGCATTCCATTGACATAAATGGCATTTCCCTTTACCTCCGTTTCCCGGAATCCCACCTTTGGTGCATAGGCCTCAATGACATGGTTGTCCTTATCCAGCAATTCAATCGTCAGCGTATAAAGATTTGGCTTTTCTGCTGACCACTGACTTGGTTTCGCAATCAATTGTTCAAAGGTTAATTTCTTTTGTTGTTTAGACTTTACATTTAATTTTTGCATCAACACCCTGGATAAAACCGGCTTTTGATCCTGATCGAGTAGATTTATACGCACGCTTCCTTTTAAATTTTGACTGCTGTAATTAGATGCGTCCACTTCCACTTTCAGCATGGCATGTACATAATTCGCATCGAAATCAGTAGAAATGTAATAATCCCTCATATGGATTTTTGGAGCAGCAAATAGGTACACATTTCGATACATCCCCGACAGCCGCCACATATCCTGATTCTCCAAAAAGCTGCCATCTGAATAGCGTAGTACTTTTACGGCAAGGGTATTTTTCCCTGGCTTAATAAATTGAGTCACATCGTATTCAGCCGGTTCAAACCCACCCTGGTTGTAACCGACTTCCTGGCCATTGATCCACACATAAGAAGCTGATTTTACGCCTTCAAAGTGCAGAAATAATTGTCTGTCACTCCAAGCAGGTGATACATCAAAAGTCCTGAAATAAGATCCAACAGGATTGTAATATTCGGGAACGTGTGGTGGTTTTTCAGGGAATTCCATGGTGACATTTCGAAACATCGGGTGGCCATATCCTTTCATCTGCCAGTTGGAGGGAACCTCAATTTCATCCCATGTACTTACTTCATTTTCGTTTTTATAAAAGTCAACTGGAGCTTCTGCCACAGTCGATACCCAATTGAACTTCCAGGTTCCATTCAAGGATTGATAATATGCGTTTGATTTCTGATCTCCAATCAGGGCTTCATTCAAATCTTCAAAAGGAGTGAGCGGCGTGTGAGCTTCACTTTGATTTCGCTCAAAAACAGCAGGGTTTTCCCAATCATGTTGAGCTTGAAGGGTAACAGTATTTAGGATGGTGAGTAAAAAAATGAGAAGTCGTTTCATTTGTGGATCACATTTAGATTTAAAAGTTGAGCTTGCCAATTGCTACGAAATTAAATAATCATTTGTGCTTTATCAGCATGGGGGTAAAAGAAATCTTAGGGGCAAGTCTATATATAGAATATGTCAGATATTTATACCTCAAGCCTTCGTCTTATAGATGGTAGGGCAAGAAGGGATTCTATAGTTAAATAAATGAACCGCAGAGGAGCAAAGACGCAAAGTAAGCTCTGTGCCTTTCCGTCTCGACGGTAATGTTGTATTTAATCTACGTTTCAATAACTCAAACCATGCCCAAATGGGTATAAAGGATTTTCTGAATCGTAGGGCACATCCTCCAGTTGCTTTTGTACAGCTTCCCAGGTAGATGGCAATTCGAATGGCAACTTTGCCGAAGGGTTGCTTTGCCCAAAAAGGATTTCTGCCAGTATTTCATCCGTTGTGCCAAAATCTGCCAGCATCGCCTGGGTATTGTCATTGATTTCCGTAAGGATTGCAGGCCGCTCAAGATTGACCACCACGATAGATGGCTTTTGCTTAATTAATCCGAATATCTCAGCCAACTCTTCCTCATTAAAATACAGCCTTCCCTGATGAAAGAAGCTTTCTATAAAGTATTCTGATCGGGGATCAAATGGTGTCTTAATACGTGTAAGCACCACGTCAGCATCTTCAGGACGATCTACCAACTCGCCATATTTATTAATTACTTCGGGAGTCAGCATGCCATCTGCATAGACTTTAGTGCCCTTTTTTAGCGGTAACAAATTTTCATTCTTGAGTAATACTGTAGACTTTCGTTGAGCTTCTTTTCCTTTTTGTCTGAAGGATTCTTTGCCTGCAATTTGTTTAGCATGGTTTTCATCGACATAGGGATTATCAAAAAGACCCAACCTGAATTTATCGAGAAGAATTCTTCGCACGGATTTATCGATGCGACTTTCTTTTAAAGCTCCGGTATTTACCAGCTCAACGATTAATTCAGGAATACTTTCCCCACCAAACTGATCAACGCCAGCATCCAGAGATTTCTTTACACGTTCAATGGGACTTAAGTGCTCCACACCCCAGGCCCTGCCTTCGCCCATTCTGGTATCAGAAATAATATTCCAGTCTGTACATACCACACCCTCAAAACCTAAGGAATCACGAAGGAGTGTGGTGATTATATCCTTGTTAAATCCAAAGGCCACATCTTCACTGGTCTGGCCCACAGGTATTCCGTAATACGGCATAATTTGAGCCGTTTTTGCCGGAAAGGCGCCATGTTCAAAAGGGATCACATGGTAGTCGAAATTATCCCCTGGATATGCCTGTTCTTTTCCATAGGGGAAATGAGCGTCTTCTCCGTCCGTTTGTGGGCCACCTCCCGAAAAATGTTTGGTCATACAAGCCACACTATTGGCTCCCAGAGAATCACCCTGAAACCCGAGTACATAGGCTTTGGTCATAGCCGCTGAGAACCAGGCATCTTCTCCGAAGGTGCCATTGACTCTGCCCCAGCGGGGTTCTGTTGCCAAATCGGCCATCGGGTGGAGTGCAACTCTTATACCAACGGCTGTATATTCTTGCCTGGCAAAATCTCCAAACTCCCGAACAAGAGCCGTATCGCGTGTCGCTGCCATACCCAATGAGCTCGGCCATTGAGAAAAAGCCGGAGTGTACAGCGCTGCTCCCGGATTGTTTTCAGTTCCATGACGTGGGTCGGTTGCAATGGTAATTGGTAAGCCCAGGCGCGTACGCTCGGCCATCTTTTGAATATTATTATTATATCTTGCCAGTATATCCGCATCAAAAGAATTGATAATATTGAAACTGTTCATCTTCAGTTTTGCAATCATGGTAGAATTTGACGGCAGCATGAACGACAGTATAATGTTCAAAGGATCACTAGACAGGATAGGCTTTTCCATTGGTTCACCATCCGGAGTCATGCCGATCATATTCACAAACATAGTTCCTGCCTTTTCCTCTATGGTCATCTGGCTTATTAGATCAGCTACCCGATCCTCCAAATTGGCCTTTGGATTCTCGTACACATCCAACTGATTATTTTTATTTAGATCCCGGTATTCGTTTCCATCTACACTCAGTGTTGGAGCTTCTTCACCAAGCAATCCCATGTTATTTTTTGATTGATAAGATAGATAGAGGTAGACTACGACAAGGGCAATCACAAGGAGGCCAATGATTGAGCCTAAAATAATTCCGATAACTTTAATTACTTTCTTCATTTGTTTAATATTTGCTGAAACCTAAGCACCGCTAAATTATCATCAAGCCTTATTATGTCTCAATAATAATCTCAGGCATGGCCTGTTTTATAATTATTGTGTAAAATTTACACAATAGTACTGATTTTTTTATTAATGTGTTACATTTACACAATAAGATTTAATTTTGATCCATGCAGAAAGGAGTTGATGAAGTTTTTGAATCCAAAATTCAGGATTTTATACCTGGCCATTCAATTGATTGCGTGGTATTGGGGTATGAAGACCATTGCCTGAAACTTTTATTATTAAAATGGAAAAACACCTCTTTATGGTCGCTTTCCGGCGGTTTCATCCATAAAAATGAGCACATGGATGATGCAGCCAAGCGTACCCTGGCAGAGCGTACAGATCTCAATTCCGTTTTCCTGAGCCAATTTCACACCTTCGGGAACCATGGCAGAAGAGACATTGAAGATTTACTCCAAAAACTTGACGATCAGTTTCATAATCATACAGAAACAGTCAACTGGTTCAAGCAGCGATTTATTACCACAGCTTACTTTGCCCTGGTGGATATCAGAAAATCCAAACCTGTGCCGGATGCTTTTAGTGAAAGCTGCAGTTGGGTTGACATCAACGAGCTACCCGATTTAATTTTTGATCATAAGGAAATCGTCCGGCAAGCATTGTCGCACATCCGGATTCAGCTAAACTATTTGCCGTTTGGTATTTCCAT
>JAUUZS010000195.1 GCA_030589835.1 Cyclobacteriaceae bacterium | reverse complement strand
ATCCGGATCAAAAAAACCCATAAAGATCATCATCGAACAACCTCAAAATCTTATCGAAGATATTGCGGTGGAAAGACTGAGTGACAATGTAAATAGCGCATATCAGGAAACCAGGCCTATGATCGCCCCCGATGGAAAAACATTATATTACAGCCGCGCCAACCATCCCGATAACATTGGTGGCACAAAGGATGATAATGACATCTGGTATTCAGAATTTAATGATGAAACAGGAAAATGGGAAAAATCAAAAAATCTTGGAACTAAGCTCAATAATAAAGGAGCAAACTATATAAGCTCCATTACTCCTGATGGCAATGCCATGACGGTATTATTGGGCAATGAATATACAAAAGGAAATAAAATGAAGCCGGGGGTTTCAGTGTCATCAAAGACCAGCGATGGGTGGGGCAGGCCAGAGCCGCTGGATATCATCAATGCTAATATAGAAACTACGGATGGCAATTATTTTCTCGCCAACAACAGGAAAGTGTTGGTTATGGCAATTGATCGTTTTGATGCATTTGGAAAGAAAGACATTTTTGTCAGCTTCCTGCAAAAAGATAATAAGTGGACAGAGCCCCTCAACCTAGGCAACGATATTAATACCGTCGATATGGAATCGTCTCCCTACCTTGCTGCCGATAATGAGACCATATACTTTTCTTCAAAAGGTTTTAGTGGCTATGGAGGTAGTGATGTATATATTAGCCGTCGTTTGGATGATACCTGGACCAATTGGACTGAACCGGAAAATCTTGGCCCGGAAATCAATTCGGTAGGTGATGATGTGTTTTTTAACATCCCTCCTTCCGGTAAATTTGCATATTATTCCAAAACAAAGGAAGAAAGCAATAGTGATATTTATAAAATAGCCATGCCTATTTTCTATCAGCCGGCGCCTGTAGTGAGCATAACAGGAAAAGTAATTGACTCCTCGACTGAAAAAGGTATCGGTGCAAAAATTTCATTTAAGCTACTACCCGAAAACTCAGATGTCGGATTCACCCTTTCTGATTCACTTACCGGAGAATATGAAATTTTGCTTCCTGCCGGATCTGCTTATGACTACGTATCAGAGGCAGGAGGATATGCGAGTAATACCGCCCATATTGACCTGGTAGATGAAGCGGATTTCAGGGAAATCAAGCGAATTATTTCCTTATCAAAGGTGGGAGGAATTCAAAAAACAGAAGTAGAGAAAGACAATACCTCCAGCAGTAGTGTAGAGGATTTTATATCTGGCTCCATGAAAAAACTGATCATAGAAAACCTGGCATTATTTGATTTTGGCTCTGATTATTTACACGAAACGGCACATCCCATTTTAGATAAAATTACTGCCTATTTAAAAGTCACCCCTTCGGTTAAATTGAAGATATCCGGGTTTACGGACAATGTAGGCTCTGAGCAGTTTAATCTTGGTTTATCAGAACGAAGAGCTCAATCTGTGTTAAATTATTTTATTGAAAGTGGCATGCCGGCAACACGTTTTGAAATCGAGGGATTTGGTTCACAAAATCCAATTGCATCAAACGAAACTGAGCAGGGAAGAGAAAAAAACCGAAGAGTTGAGATTTCAAGAACAGAGTAAAACGAATTTTATCTTCCCAACTAATTTGAGGGAGAAGCTTTTAGAATATGGTGGTTAAAACCCTTCATCATCATCTTCCTCTTCTGTTTCATTAGTTTCCGGTTCTATTGGATTAAGGAGATCCTCTTCGGTCATTGGTTCCGGCTCCTCGGGTTGTATTTCCTCAGATACACTTTCTTCAGTAGTGTCTTCTATATCCTCAATAAACCCATTTTCATTCTCCGTGAGATCCTCTACTTCCCCGGTATTGTCTTCAATTTCAAAGGGAAGCACATCGCCATCTTCGGTGTTATCGACAGGAATTTCAAGAAAATCAAAATTTTCTGTTACTTCTTCTTCAGGCACGTTGATTTCGTAAGGCTCATTTATGCCTAGATAATCAGAACGGAACCGATCCACAAATTTCAATACGTCCGGGAGGTCGGCTTCCACAAAAGCAAACTCACCAAAGCCCACTTTATCAATTTTGCTTTTTGAAGCAATGATATCAAGAAAATCAATATTGGAAGAATAGATCATCAACCTATTATCTTCGAAACCTAAAAAATACCAACAGTCTGAAGATGCCTGAATAAATATGTTCATGACGGTTCCTTTTTCGTCGGATCGTTTTATTTCAATAAACCCGTCAATTAAGGCATTAATATCTGATCTGAGTATATTTGACAGCCCAACTTGATTTTTGCTATACCAGGCATTATGGGTTGGCGACCATTCCAAATCTACATTTGAAAACACCAGGCTCCCTGCCATTTTTGGGGTAAAAGACGCAATTGGCAAGTACTCTTCCTGATTTCTTCTATCATATTCTACTGTAGCCCTTTCTCCTATTAATTCAGCTATTTTGTATAAAAATGCATCCGGATTATTTTCTGCTTCCGGTGCTCCAAAATTTTCTATTACCTCAAAAAGATCAGCGGCCATCACCATAAGTGCCTGATTAGGAAGTTTATAATCAAACTTTAGGAGCGAATTTATTTGAAACGACCCATCATTGATGTTGCCACTTCCGATTCCGGAAGCGGTAAGGCGTGCATCGTCAGTTGATTCCACAAAATTTACTGGCCCTTCAAATTCAACTTGTCCGGTGGCATCGTTATAACCAAAAACCTTTCCGCTGAATTTGTTTCCATATGCTTTGGCGGTATCCTCAATCATGAACATTCCTCTTTCAGAATTAAAACTAACTATACCATCGGGTTTGAAAAAATCTTCATCAATATCCATTCGCTTGTCTTCAGCAAATGTGCCGTACAGTTCATTGTTCAGACCTCCGAAATGCAGGCCTGCATTGAGTAACCTTCCCTTTTCTGTAGTAGCCTGACTAAAAGGGAACATCACGTCCTGAGTTTCCTCGTCCATACTGGAATAAACTACCCAGGTATCATTGACTTGACGAGATGGAAGATTAAATTGAACATAGCCCTCTAGTTCCAGTGCCGGATGCCGTGCATACATGGTCACATCGCCTTTATAATACATGCCTTCCGATATTATCAGTTGGTCTTCCGGCCTAATGATTCCGCTGGAAACGGTTTGCAATTGATCGTTTCTAATTTCAGGATCTTTCCAAAGTTCAAATTTCCCAAACTTAATGTTGAAAGTATCTTTAAGCGCATTCACAAATTCGTAGGTAGCATCTCCTGAAAATTTAGTCCTGGAATGAATTTGAATTGTTCCATCGATCAGCCTGTGGTAAGCATTTAGGGTATCGATGACAATTGTGGTATTATATAAAACCCCCAGCTGGGCATTTTCCAGAATGAGTACTTCATTGTTTTGAGGGGTAATCATTGCATCTCCAACAATAATATATGGAATTCCTGATACCTTTAGCTCACTGGTCTGCAGGTCGTACTCTGCCGCATCGGCATTGAAGGCCAGGGAGTCCAGCTCTTTTCTGGTAGCATAAAAATAGGAATTTTCGAGAGCGACTTCGGGAGGTTTGGTCATATATACTTTTTGTTCCCGGAGATTCCACTGTGCTTTGTGAATAGAGGTTTTAATTTGTGCGTAAGGAAATTCAATTGCTGCTTCCCCTTCTACTTCTGGACTGATGTCAGCAATATCAAGATTGAAATCAAATTCCAACTTAATATCATCGCCTCTTAGTAATGGTTTGTCGGGATTGTCCGATGCCAGTTCAAAAAATGAGTGTTCGGCCAGCAAATCAGTTTGTGAAAAGGTGAATTCTTCAGAACTGGACTCAAATCCCCTTGTGGCCATGGTACCTCCACCATTTATCCCATCTTTGCTTAGGTCGATAAATCCATCGAGTGCAGCAGAATTATCATATAACCTGAAGCTATCCAACTTATTTTCTACAATCATGTGGTCTTCCCTGGGAGTCCATTTCATGTGGTAATTATCGGTTTGAATATCTGGAAATGATGCGCCGTTGAGGATACCCTCTTCTATGTTAAAACTGGTGCCGTCTGTTACCATAGAGTCGAGATAGAAAACATAATTTTCGGATTGCGAAGTACTGCTCAGGTATTTTATTTCTCCGGAACCGACAAGGCCAGCTTTATCAAGTTGGAGTTTTTGGTAAACTCTTCCCGTACCTCCATAAAGTTGATATCCATTATGAGGAATGGAATGCTCGAAACCCATAGAATTATCAGACATAATTTTAAGGGTTTCATCAAATTGCGGTACGATATCTCCGGTAACGAAAGTTCCGGCAAAGCCTATTGCTGCAGGATCGCTACTGCTCAGGCTGTCAATTCCAAATGGTGGTACAATGAAATACACCGATTTATCATAGGCACCCCCAAGGACATCCTCCCCTTCAAAATAAACAATTGCCCCCCTGTCGGCATCGAATATAGGGTAGGCAGGGAACATTTTATTTCCAGATTTATTATTGGGTTTATTTATATATACCGTACCTCTGGTACTATTATTCTCTGTAAATTTTATGGATTCATTATCCGTGTTTTCGAGTGAAACCAACTTGTTGTCCACCTGTTTTTTTTCATATTGCCCTTCCCCGTCCACATAAAATTTTATTGAATCAATATTAAGCAAGTCTACTAAAAAGCTATCATATCTGAAGGTGAAATTTCTTCCGACAAACTCAAAATTTCCAGCAAATAAACGCCCGTCAAACTTGAAATCCCGGTTTTTTAGTAGCGTAATTTCATTATCATTTGGATATATATAAACATCAAGTGTCTGGCTAATAAAAAATTTATCAATTCCTCTGACGGTCATTTCATCTGTATCGAGCTTAAGGGTAGCATTTGGCTTATTTGATGATAATGATGAAATAAGCAGGTCATCATAGTCCTTTCTTTTGCTTTTTGACCTTATATAATGAATCGCTTTGTCTTTGAGATATATCCTTCCTCCAGCATCTTCGTACTCAATAAAATCAAGATACATCAATTGTAGCATAGCTCCACGAAGCGCCTTCTCATTCAATTTAAGATCATTAACAAGGTTGGAGAGAAAAAACTCCCGGGATTTTCGCTTTGCACCATAGCTGTAAACTACAAGCAGAGGATTGAAATTATATATTCCTGAAAGTTCCTTGATTTCCTCAAATTCGTAATATGCCGTTGATTTGAAATATGCTGGAAGCATACTTTTGGCATTCATTATAGTGATATCCAAGCTATCACTTTTCATATCCCAATTGATCATGTCGGCCTCTATGCTCATGTTATAATACGAAGCGTTGAAAGCTCTTAAATTATACCCGTTATGATCTTTGATGGCTACAAATCTTTTTTCATTGGCATAAAATCTGGTCATTACTGATGGGTGGGTAATAGAATCTCTCCCATGAAAAACGGTGACTTTGGAGTTGTATGAGGTGATGACGGAATCCTGAAAATTGAATAAGCGCGATAAAACCTTGAATTTCCTGCCTTCTTCACTTGATAATTCCATTTTAGATTCCCTTCCATAGGCAGAGGCTCCGATTAGCCTGGAGCCTTCAAGGGCAATACCACCGATATAAACAAGGTTTTCATCGCCGAGATTTACAAGATGATGATTATTCTCATAGGAGATAAATTTAGGATATTTTGAATCTTCAGCTTCACGGTGCTTTACACTTTTAAACTCAAAATAACCATTAACTTCATCGCTGATTTTTCCGCTATACGAGAGTTTTGCATTGGCCGCATCCAAATAGGGTGTGCGCGTATTAAAACTATATTTATCAAGGTTTACATAAATTTCCTCTCCTTTACCTGCTGCAGTCCAATCAAATTTCCCCTCTTCACCAACAAACAAATACTTATCCAATAAAAATGTTCCCTGAGTCCCTAGCAATGTTGCTGAGTCATATTTGGTCACCATCACCAGATCGACATGATTAAAGATGATAAGCGCTCCTGATTGTTCGGGCATTTCGATATCCATGGTCGTTTCATCGAGGTTCAGCATAGCATTTTCATTTTCCAGGACAACGGCCCATTGCAGATCGTCTTCTTCCTGAGCATTATTGTCATCGCCCCAGCCATCGTCGGTGTCATCACCCCAACCATTATCGGTATCATCGCCCCATCCATCGTCAGTGTCATCGCCCCATCCGTCGTCGTCGGCAACCTCCGGTTCTACTTCCTCTTCTGCAGCTTTTTCTTTAATGATCTCTTCGTAAGTCGGGTCTGGTGCTGATCCCACAAATTCAAATTCGTAATCGGCATTATAGGCATATAAGCTATTATACCTTGTGAAGTGCAAGGCTTCATGCTCGAAGAATGTCCTTAGATTTATCAGTTCACGTGAAAAATTTCTTGGTGTGCTTTGATCAAGTGATTGAGAAAGCATGCTCAGGAAATCATCCATTTTTTCACCAGAAAGCCCTGCCAGGTTTACTCCGGCGGTCAGTGCTCCGAAGAGGTCTCGCTGATAGGGGATCGTCGGGCGGTTTAATTCTTGTAATCTTATAGCAAGATCCATGATCTCTGCTTGTTGATCGGCAGAAAATGATTCAGGCCAAAGGGCATTAAAATCCTGCCCTATGCTAGCAGCTTCGCTGTTTTTGGTGCGTTCGAGGAAAGTGGCCAGATTGAGACCAAAGGAGGATACCGAATCATTTAATACTATATGTTGACAAATGGCGGCATTTGCAAAACTTAAAAACAGTATAAGATTGAAGACCCTTTTCATGGGTTCATATTTTGTTGAAAAGTTTCCATTTGCAGATTTTTCTCTTTCTTTTGTGCTCCTCAGTTATGGCCTGTTTCATGTGTTGATGAATAAACACCTTGTGATCAGAAAAGTTGACAATTTAGCAATTATTACCATACAACTTGATTTCAGATTATGATAAACATTAACCAGATATGTTTTCAGGGATAATAACGCTAAATTGAAATAGGTAATTATGTTTTTGCTTTACTCAAGCGTATCATTGCCCAATTATTTCGTATATTCTTGTGCAGGAAATGCAAATTATTTTCAGCCGCCTTTTCTTTCAAATCATCAATATCTTCGGAATAAAAGCCACTTAGCACGATAATTCCATTGTCTTTTATCAACTCACTGTAAAAAGGTATTTCAGCCAGTAAAACATTTTTATTGATGTTTGCATATACGATGTCGTATTGCTCAGGTAATGTAAGATTATCTATGGTTCCTTGTAATATTTCATATTTCTTGACTTGATTCAACTCCAGATTTTCCCTGCTGTTGTCTATACACCAGTCGTCAACATCTGTGGCTGTAAGTGTCTTAGCTCCTAATTTATAGGCCATTATTGCCAACACTCCTGTTCCTGTTCCAACATCCAATACACATTTACCCTTGTGATTTATAGTCAATTGCTCTGCGACAATCAGCTGAGTTGTTTCATGGTGTCCGGTACCAAATGCCATTTTGGGATTTATAAGAATATCATATTTATAATTTGCCTGAGGTTCATGAAAGGTCGCCCTGATCTGAACCTTATCCTCAATATAAACCGGTTCAAAGTTCTTTTCCCACTCTTCATTCCAGTTGAT
>JAUUZS010000059.1 GCA_030589835.1 Cyclobacteriaceae bacterium | reverse complement strand
TACGCCAACCGCCATGATGTAAAATACCTTTTGAGAGGCCTCAGGAATACTACTGATTTTGAATATGAAAATAGTATTGCTATGGTAAATAAGGATCTCTATGATGAGCTTGAAACCGTTTTTCTGATTACATCACCAAAATTTGCATTTATCAGCTCCACCATCATCAGGGAAGTACATGTTTATGGAGGGGATGTCAGCAAATACATTCCCTACCCGCTCTAGTCCATTAAGTAATAGTGCCTGAACACATCCCTTATCGATGGGTAAGTATTATACAGTGCCTCTTTTAGCTCAGCCTCATTCATCCATTTAATATCTTCAATATTTTCTTCGAGCTGAGGTTTCATTTTTGAGTCATCAATACAATACATCCTATACCAATATGTTTTTTTAAGGATTCTCTGTCCATTCTGCTTATAGGTATGCCAGGTATGGCAAATTTTCTTCCCCAATTTTACTTTTACGTTACATTCTTCCTCCACCTCACGAACTGCAGCAGCCTTCGGTTTTTCACCCTTATCAAGCTTTCCTTTAGGTAAATCCCATTTTTTCAACCTCCAGATCATCAATACCTCTCCCTGCTTCAAGATAAGCCCTCCTGCAGCTTTAATGATCGTATAATCCTTCTTAATACCCTTTATTACTGCCTCGTAATCGTGTAAGGCGAAAGTAATCTCCTCCAGCTTCTTAATACTATTTTGCTTGAGGTACACAAGAAATTTATCTATTATTTCTGTTGTGGCATCCTTGATCAGTACCTCTCCTGAAAGGTGATTGAAATTTAAATTCAAAAGTGATCCCTGATAAATATTATCATAATTTGAAGATTTTATAAAATCCTCATTTGAAATAATGATAACCGGTATATTTTTTATAAATATTTTCATTTGCTGATAAATTCACTGCAAGAAATAAAAATATTCGGGTTTAGAAATCATATTTTTTACTTTTGTGCCTTAGGAGCAAAAAATAAATTCAATATGAAGGAGATTGCAAAACACGTAGCAAAAAAATTATTAGAAATTAATGCCATAAAATTAAATGTTGAAACCCCGTTTAATTGGGCATCAGGCTGGAAATCACCCATTTATTGTGACAATAGGCTAGCATTATCCTATCCGGAAGTAAGAACATACATTAAAAATCAGTTGGCCGACACAATTCAGCAACAATTTAAAGGCCTTGAAGGAATTGCAGGAGTAGCAACCGCCGGCATTCCGCAAGGTGCTTTGGTGGCCGATGCCCTAAATGTTCCATTTATTTACGTTCGATCAAAACCAAAAGGTCATGGCATGGAAAATTTAATAGAAGGAAAGGTGACACCCGGACAAAAAGTTGTGGTTATCGAGGACTTAGTATCAACAGGAGGCAGCTCACTAAAAGCAATAGAAGCATTGAGAAAAAGTGAATTTTCTGTTTTAGGAATGGTCTCCATTTTTACCTATGGTTTTGCTGTTGCAGAAGAGAATTTCAAGAAAGCTAAGGTTAAATTATTTTCCTTGAGCAGTTATAACGCTTTGATCGATGAAGCACTCAAGCTAAATTATGTGACTCAGGGGCAAATTTCCAACTTAAAAAATTGGAGGGAAGATCCTGGTAACTGGGGAAATTAATCTGGTGATTTTAATCTAAACTGAGCGATTCTGGGGAGATGAGAAGCCCACAATTGCTCAATTTAGATTTAATATTCATGATGCATCCCCATCCCAAACAAGGCAAAGTCATACTTTACAGGATCTGTGGCATCTAATTTTTTAAGATTTTCGGTAAGCTCTTCAGCCATGCGCCAGTCAACTTGTTTTCTTGTCACCAACTTTAATTTTCTTGCGACCTTTTCTACGTGAACATCACAAGGACAAATCAATTGAGAGGGCCTTATACCTTTCCATAATCCAAAATCAACTCCATTTTCATCCTTTCGTACCATCCACCGCAAAAACATGTTTATACGCTTGCAAGCGGAGTTTTTTGAAGGGCTTGCAATATGCTTGCCTGTTCTTGATGGGAAAAATGGATGCGAGGTAAAGTGATTATAAAAATTATCAATCCCATTTTTTACGCTTTTTAAGGCCTCACCCTTAGGGATAAATAGTGTTTCAAGTGAGCTATGAGTTGAATAGTACTCCCTAAAAAATAAAATAAAATACAATAAATCTGTGGGATTGAAAGTACGGTGCTTGAAATTCAAGAATCTCTTCAGATCAGTCTCAGAATGATTTATAATAAAATCGTAGGGAGCAAAATCAAATAATTTCATTAACTCCAGGCTTTTATTTATAATTGTTTTTCTAAGGCCCCATGCAAAAGTAGCCGCAAAAAAGCCCGCTATTTCAATATCCTGAAGTTTGGTAAAACTGTGTGGTATAGAAACCGGATCTTGCTCTATAAATGCTCGGGTATTATACTTCTTGTAATAGAATTCCAGTTTCTCCAATAGCTGATCGTAATCCAAATCTCAACGTGGTTATGGTATATACGAAATTTCTACCGGGAACCTGTTATCGACAGCGCCCAACCTGTCGTAGGCTTTCTGGGAAATCTTCAATATTACTTTTGAATTATCACCCGTTGGTGGAATTTTACCAACAATTCTAACAAATACACTCTGATTGTTCATCTCATTTCGAACTTGCATGATGGTTCCTGCAGGAGCCTCTCGATGTAAGGCCAGGTATTTTTTTGTCTCTGAGGTATTTTCTATAACCTCTGCCAGGCCCTTTTGCATAATCTTTTCGACGGGCTCTTCAATAATATCATCATCCTGACTATCATCATCTTCGGTTCTTGCCATATTAATGGTATTTGCTTCGTCTGATGTGGTAGCCTTTGGTAGAACAGTCACCGGTTCCTCCACAATGGTGGTTTGTTCGAAAGGCAACATTGAAGAATTGGAAAGATCATCCTTTTCGGATAGGGAATTTGAAAATGAAACAATCAACACCTGGCCAATCTCCAGGTCATTTGATTCAAGATGGTTCCATTCCTTTAATTGATCTGTAGAAACACCGTATATTCCAGAAATGGAATACAGTGTCTGCGATTGGGACACGGTGTGTGATTCCCTTCCTTTTTCTGTGATCTGATTGTTTTTCATCACATTAGAAGCCTTTGAATCACCACCTTTTATAATCAATCTCTGGCCTATCGAAATACTATTGTCAGTGAGATTATTCCACCTTTTTAAATCATCAACTTTTACGGCGTATTGTCTTGAGATGGAAAATAATGTTTCGGAAGCCTTGACAGAATGCTTTTTATCTCCTTTAACAAACACGCTTTGATAATAAGGAATCAGTACTTTCTGGCCAATATCTAAACTGGCAAGCGATTGAGTATTTTCGTTTTTTATTGTCTGCACATCTACGCCGTACCTTCTTGAAAGTCCATATAAGGTCTCACCTGCTTCCACCTCATGAATAATATATTTCTTTTCATTTTTAGTTGTGAATCCCAGCGAATCTGCCGTCCAGGAAGGCAAGCCAAATACCTGACTTGAAGCAAATACGATGAACAGAAATATGATGTTTTTTTTCATACTTTATATTAGAATATTTTTAATTTCAAGGCCACTAATTAGAGTCCGTCTATAAAGTCAGCGCTTGTTCAGCATATTCGAAATCAAGCCTGCCTGTCCGGTTAGGCAGGGCTTGCGATGTTTCTAAAAAACGGCTTCCTGCCGGCGAGGCAGGGAGTCCCAATGGCTATCGGGATGAGTTTTTTTTTAGAAACATGCCTGCCTACCGCAGGAAGGCATAACGCAGAGATCGGACATTATGGATAGACTCTAATTATTTAAGCAAACGAAATTGCAACTTATAAAAGTGACGTGCAAAAATAAAAGAATAATGTTTGAATGCCCTCTCCGATACCATGCCCATTTACCCTTCAATAACTGAGCCAAATAAACAATCGAACCCAAACGCCCCCTTTTTCAGGCAATACCATGATGTAAACTCCTTAAATCAAAAATTGTTGCCCTATATTTTTTTAGGGTAATCAAATGATTTTAAATCTCCTGTATTTATTTCGACTTCCTTCCAAGAGGAAATGCTAAATTCAATTTCAGCTATCCCACACGTAGGAATATTATAAATATCAGCCCCTGATAGAAAATTAGCAAGATCCGTTAATCCCGGATTATGACCAAATACCATTAGCGTTTCAACGTCATTAGGAACGGCTTGCAATACAGCAACCATATTCTTGACGGAAGCAAGATAAAACATAGGTTCATTTTGGATTTTATGTGACTCAAATGAAATCTCTTTAGCGATCAATTTTGCAGTGTCTGAGGCTCTTTTTGCCGGTGAGGAAATTATACTTTCAGGAACAACCTTCCTATTAGCCAAACGTTGCCCCATCTCTGGCGCATTCCTTTTTCCTCTTTTGTTCAATGGCCGGGCAGAATCATCTAATTCAGGAAAATCCCAACTTGACTTGGCATGCCGTACAATAAATAGTCTTTTCATTTTAACACAAATTGCGAATATGTCTTATAAGTTACGGTTTATCGACCATAATATTTGGAATCTTGAAACTTTTATTTTACCAGAATCGTATCATTACACATGAACATTTGTTTATATGAATTATTGTTCATATATTTGTGTCATAATTTTAAAGCTATGAGAAAATATATAATTACTTTAGGGATAGCCATAACAGCAATGGCTTTTATTGGCATGATCCTTTTAAAAAATAATTCAGGTTCAGAAGTTGAAACCAACGAAAGTGTAGTAGAAGTAGAAAATAAATTAGATAAATCAAATATGGAAAAATTAACAAAAGAAGTCTTTTTAGAGAAAGTATTCAATTTTGAAGAAAACAAGGAATGGAAATTTGAGGGTGATTTACCCTGTGTAATCGATTTTTATGCAGATTGGTGTGGGCCATGTAAAATGGTACATCCAATTCTTGAAGAACTATCGAAAGAATATGATGGAAAAATCAGAATCTATCAAATAGACACTGAGGCGGAACAAGAATTAGCCGCCGCATTCGGAATCAAAAGTATTCCTTCCATTTTATTTTGCCCAACTGAAGGACAACCACAAATGGCTCAGGGAGCTTTGCCAAAGGCCTCACTCGTAAAAGCTATCGAAGAAATTTTATTGAGTAAGAAAACCGCTGAAGTAACTCAAAAATAAGAGCATAAACACATTAGTTTTAATAGTTTATAGTACTAAAAAACCATTGCCTTGGCGATGGTTTTTTTATATCCCAATTAGCCTGTCGTGATTTGGTACACTTTAACTCCGAAATATTAATCTCATAGCTGCGGGAAAAACCAACATTACGGATTCGGGTTAAAATTCACTTTTTAACATTTCAATCGGAGCAAATTTCAATCAAATTATCTATTACTACAAACTGAAAGAATTGAGGATGGAATTTGGTCAAAAAAATAGCCATAAAGTGAACGACCTCTCAAAAGACACCACTCACCTTATGACTTATATAGCTTAAAAAATAATAATTGTTGTATCGCTTAAAAAGTAATTCAAATATAGATGAGTGCATCAATTGAAAACATGACGCAGGTCATGTTTGCCTAAAATAGCTCTAATTTAAAATTAATCTTAATATAGCTTAACCGTGCATTTATAATAAAATCAAGCTATATGTTTCCGAAAGTCCAGTTTGGTCAAAAAACAAAGCCAAAGTTCAAGCCAAACCTTGGGGCAAGAAAGAATTTTGATTCATCGACTTTATCGAAAACCTGGTCATAATCAGGATTATTCGGATATGTCTTATTATACAATCGATATCCAAATCCATACCCTACAAACGCATCAATAGTAAAGCCCAAAGAATTGTGTCTGTATCTTTCTCCAAAAAGCCGCATCCACCTATCGCCAATAAATAAAGCATATTCAAACTTTGTTTCATTTGCTTTGATACTGAAATCCACATGAGATAAAGATGCCGAATCTATCACATTGGCCTGGTGCCGCAAGGCCGTTACCCGAAATTCATGCCCAAAATAAAACATTCCGAACCTCCCTTCAGGGCTATAAAATTTTTGTTTTAACGCCAAATCAAATCCCACATCATAAACCTGGTTTATTTCCATACTCTCCAATGTCTGATAAAACGGGCTTTTAAGTAAAGTTGCCACGAATTCATATCCTAGCCTTTCCTCGTA
The DNA here is from genome assembly GCA_030589835.1 of Cyclobacteriaceae bacterium. Next base: position 6,150 of record JAUUZS010000059.1, on the reverse strand, counting down.
ATAATACTCGACAGAAACAGGAAGTTGCCCAATGAATGTTGCAAGTGGATTAGTGGCAATGATAATACCTTTGTATTCATTGATCACAGGATCGAAATAACGTGAATTGTTACTTTTATACCTATATGCTGGTTTGGTATAGTCCTCTTTTTGGGAGTCCGGTTTTTCCACAAACTTATATATCGGTTTACTGTCTTCATAATATGGGCGATAATAGCCCGCCAGACTGCCGTCTTCCTTGAAGAGCTCCCAAACTCCAACGTTGACTCCGTCCTGGATACTACCTTTCATTTTAACATTGCCCGTCTCGTGAAATCCGGTGTACTTTCCGTTTCCGTTTATATATTCGCACTCACCTTCAATGATCCCATTTTCATAATAATATTTCCATAAACCATGGTTTTTGCCATCTAAAATTTCTCCTTCAGCTTTCAATTTTCCACTATCGTAGAATTCAGAGTATTTTCCGTTGTTTTGTTTAAAAACCCCTTCGGCCGTAAAAGCGCCATTATCACTAAAAATTTTCCAATACCCCTCCTTTTTTCCTTCGCTTAATGCTCCCTCTGAACTAATTTCACCATTGTCATGATAATAAATCCATTTCCCTTCCTCCTTGCCATCGATATAATTCCCTTCAGAAGATTTTATTTGATTTTCATAATAATAAATCCACTTTCCATCTCGTATGCCCTGGCTATAATCCCCTATTGATTTTATTTCTCCATTTTCATGATAAAAGACCCAGGTACTATCGCTTTTACCATGCGAAATCACTCCTTCCGCTTTCAACTCTCCATTGTTAAAAAACTCTTTATATTTTCCTCTATTATTGATATAAAAAGCCTGCGCTTTTAGGTCTCCTTCTTCATAGAAATAATTCCAGATTCCTGCATTAATACCCTCTTCATATCCTCCTTGAGATTTTAAATCCCCATTTTCAAAATAATAACTCCACGTACCTTCTCTTTTTGAATCGATAATCATTCCTGCCATATTTATTTTACCATTTTCATAATAATATTCCCATACGCCATGGTTTGATCCGTCTTTCAATACTCCCTTCATTTTTAATTGTCCACTCTCAAAGTAATAATGCCAAATGCTATCAGGCAGATTATTCTTATAATATCCATGTTTTTCTAGTGTGCCATTGATGTAGTACGATTTGAAAGGCCCGGTCAGCTTTGCGGAAGTAGCGTCTGCGATAAAATAAATTTCTTTGATCAAACTCTCATTCTCGTCATGGTAGGTTCTGATCTCAATAGGCTGCGCGAATGAAGTATTGGTCAGACAAAAAATCAATACAACAAATGCGAATTTTTTTTTGATCTGATTAATCCTTGAAGGATGTAATGATACATGTAAGGCGCTAGAAATCACAACAATGACTTTGAATTAAAAAACTTTTCTGAAAATATTACTTCACTGGGGATGGATATTTCAGATGATCATTACGCCATGCCCGGCCTGCAACGTCGGCAGGCTGCTCTTATTTTCAAAATGAATTATTCATACATATCGGGTTTAGTGCAATCCAGTAACTATTCAAACCACCTGTCAAGATTCTCAATACCGGAATAATTATTATATAATGATAAAAAATAAATCTTTAATATCCTTCAACTGGCAATATTAGGATTCTTTTTCATGAAATAACATGTTGTAATTTTACCTCTTTCTAATTATTAAAGATTAATTATACCTTTTTCATAATTAAGGCAGTTCTGCTGGGCAAGTAAATACTCAATTGCTCTGCCTCCAAAGTATGGTATTCAATGGAAGTATCAATTCTTGCAAATCCTCCTACTTCCGCATCATCTGATGACAGTATGATTTTATAAGTACCCGCTCCAATAGCATTAAATTTATAATCTGAAATGGATCTGCTGGAATGGAAATTAAATGCCATGATAAGATTTCTTCGCTCGAAAATAACAATCTTATTGTTACTGTCCACATGTATTTGCCGCGCAGGTAAAGATGAAAGCAATTGGTGATTTTTAAGCACTGAAATCATCTTTTGATCAAATTTATTAAGATAATGATATTTCAAATTTTTATTATCGACAAGTGACCATTGTCTTCGGGCATACTTATAACTCCAATCATTACCTTTGCGGGGAAAATCAATCCATTCCGGATGACCAAACTCATTGCCAATAAAATTGAGATAGGCCTCACCTCCCAGAGTAGCTGTAAAAAGCCGTATCAGCTTGTGCAAGGCTAATCCGCGATCTATAACGATGTTTTCTTCACCAACTTTCATATGATAATACATGTCTTTATCCATTAGCCAAAAGGCGAGCGTTTTATCTCCGACAATAGCCTGATCATGCGATTCGGCATAGGCAACAGTTTTTTCCTTATGCCTGCGATTTGTCATCTCATTCCATAATTGATGGATATCCCAATCTTCGTCACTTTTTTCCTTCAGGATTTTAATCCAAAAGTCAGGAATACCCATTCCCAACCTGAAATCAAAACCTACTCCACCGTCTTGATTTGCACGGCACAAACCTGGCATGCCACTCATGTCTTCAGCAACTGTTATTGCCCCTGGCTTGAGTTGATGAACAAGGTCATTGGCCAATTGGAGATAATGCAAAGCATCAATATCCACTCCTTCAATGAAATATTTATCATAGTGATCAAAATCCATAGATTCGCCATGATGATGATACAACATGGAAGTAATCCCGTCGAACCGATAACCATCGATATGATACTCCTCAATCCAAAACCTGACATTTGAAAGTAAATATTGCTGTACTTCCTTTTTTCCGTAATCAAAAAGCTTTGAATCCCATCGATGATGATAGCCTCTTGCTCCTTTATGGAAGTACTGATGTCCTGATCCATCAAAGTCATTTAGACCTTCCGCAAAGTTCTTAATAGCATGAGAATGGACAAGATCGATAATTATTGCCAAGCCCATGCGGTGCGCCGTATCAACCAAATTTTTAAACTCTTCGGGCGTACCAAATCTACTGGAGACGCTAAATAAATTCGAAACATGGTATCCAAATGATCCATAATATGGATGTTCCTGAATTGCCATCAATTGAATCGTGTTATACCCAAGCTCCTTTATCCGAGGGAGCATATTTTCGGTAAACTCATTGAATGTCCCAACACCTTCTTTCTCCTGAGCCATCCCTACATGAGCCTCATAGATAATAGGAGTATCACTAATACTTTTGAGGTTGAAATCTTGATCCGTCCACTGATATTTTTTGTGAATATCGATTACCTGCCCCCGGAATTCATGGGTTTCCAAATCCTGAACAACACGAAAAATATAGGCTGGCAGCCGGTCATGAGATCCATTTTTTGCTTCTATATGGATCTTGATCAAATCTCCTTCTTTTAATTCGTCATCCGGAATAAAGACCTCCCATATTCCATTTTCACTTTTGGTAAGTGGATGGGAAGTCCGGTTCCAGTCGTTAAAATCTCCAATAATAGAAAGGCTATATGCTTCTGGTGCCCATTCACGATAGTGCCACCCTTTATCTTTTTTACTGTAAGTAATTCCCCTCTCTCGATATGCGGAGAACTTTTTTAAGCTTTTATAACTCCTATTAATATCTGTAAGAAGGTTCTTATATTGTTCATAACGGTCTTGTATGCTCTTGATATAAGGAGTTAACCAGGGGTCTTCCTGCACAATTTCAGGAATACTATTCTTTTTCATAATAAATTGCTCTTTAGAATGCTAAAAATGCTTGTTTAACAATACGCATCATTTAAAATCTAACTTAAACAAAAAAAATGAAAATAATAGGAGGGAATTAAAATGAAAAAGGGAAACTTGAGAGCCCCCCCTTTTCAACATCAACCAAACAACCAAAAAAATTCTAAATATTTTTATCAATCCCTATACCTGATAGAAATTTTGATTTCACTGTTTTAATATTATCCAAATATAATTATTTCAATGCTATAAAAAACTTTTTTTATAATAATTCAATATTTTTTTCCTGCCCTGATTATCAATTTTTGATATTTAAACGTAGTTAAATTTTCAATTATTGAGTTATCAACATTAAATTAATCGTTAATTTTTAAATAATCATGAATCTCATAAAATTTTGATTATCTATAAAAAGAATATCCCCTCTTTCTAAATAGTACTATTTTATGTTTCTGTTATTAGACAAAAAATTTAAAATACCCTAACACCGGCATTATTATTGCAATTATTTTAAGTTGTCAAATAGTTGTTTTTTTTATTAGAAAAAAGTTGTAATCGAGTTCAGCTAATTCAGACAAAAAAATAAAAAAAAGCCCTGCTAACAGGGCTTTTTGTATACAATAAATTTTATTTTTTACTATTCACTCTTATCAGGCGAGCCTTTACTTTGTGTTGGTGTCCCGGATATTGAATCCCTCATGGAAGTATCTGCCTGAATGTTTTGCATTTTATAATAATCCATCAATCCAAGATTGCCAGTTCTGAATGCTTCGGCTATGGCCTTTGGCACCTCTGCTTCTGCCAGAATTACTTTTGCTCTGGCCTCTTGTGATTTGGCTTTCATTTCCTGTTCCTCTGCTACGGCCATTGCTCTTCGCTCTTCAGCCTTAGCTTCAGCTACTTTCAAATCAGCGCTAGCCTGATCAGTTTGCAAGGTTGCTCCGATGTTTATTCCTACATCAACATCGGCAATGTCAATGGACAATATTTCAAAAGCTGTGCCGGCATCTAGCCCTCGACCCAGGACAAGTTTTGATATTTTGTCCGGATTTTCCAATACTCCTTTATGTGAGTCTGCAGAGCCGATAGACGTTACAATCCCCTCACCTACCCGGGCTAAAATGGTGTCTTCGCCGGCTCCCCCGACTAATTGCTGAATATTAGCCCTGACCGTTACTCTTGCCGTAGCGATTAACTGAATGCCATCTGCCGCAACTGCTGCAACCTTTGGTGTTGTAATAACTTTTGGATTTACGGACATCTGAACCGCCTCCAATACATCCCTACCAGCCAAATCGATGGCGGTAGCTTGCTTAAAGCCTAGTGTAATGTTGGCCTTTTCTGCCGAGATCAACGCTTTAATCACTGTAGGTACATTTCCTCCTGCAAGATAGTGTGTCTCCAGTTCAGAGGTTGTTAAATCAAGTCCTGCTTTTACTGCAGTAATCAATGAATTCACGATAATACTTGGTGGCACTTTTCTTATACGCATGCCAATGAGTTCAAGTAATCCAACTTTTACATTGGAAAAAACAGCAGTAATCCAAAGATTTACTGGTACAAAGTATAAAAATATAAAAAGGAGTATTATTCCTAAAGCCAAAAAAATCAACATCATAGTCGGTTCCATATCATTATTTATTTATTTGTTCTACAAAAATTTTATGATCCTTATCTACATCAATAACTATTATATTAGCACCGGTCGGGAGATAATTTCCCAAGCTTTTTACTTCATAGGTAGAATTATGGATTTCAGCTTTTCCATAGGGCCTTAAAGCTGAAAGTGTAATCCCATGCGCCCCAAGCAGGTGCTTCACTTTTATGTCTTCATTAAATTTGCTTGTATTGGTGTCACTTAAAGCAAATTTTTTCCAAACCCCCGACCTGAAGCTGATTATGGTTACGATTGCTCCGGTAACAATTGAAACCGCCAATATTATGCTCCCTATTTGTGGGCCGAATTTGCTATATCCAATAATCACCCCAAACACCATAAGTGCTCCTCCAATCAATCCTAAAATCGTTGTGCCCGGAACAAAAATAATTTCGACTACGAGTAAAAAAATACCTCCTAGCAAAAGCAAAACAATTGTAATCCAATCCATCTATTGGCTTTTTTGATGATCATCAAAAATAATAAATTATCAAATAAGAATACGAATTTAGCCAGCATATTGCAGGAAATAAATATTCCTGAGGTCAAAAATATTGAAATAACCCCTTGCTGGCAGTCCAATGTCAATAAGTTAAGCAATTCAATGGTTCAGGGCCTTGGCCAGGAATACTAGCACTCCAGAAAATCTGATGCTTTTAACTCCCATTTTTTGTACACTACCCTCATTCCAATAAATTTAACTAAACCTGTAAATTTGGATTTATTTCATCAGATAGCTTATGATTGCTAAATAGAGCCTGTCCATAAAGTCATCGAATTGAAATATTCATCTTTTTGC
>JAUUZS010000406.1 GCA_030589835.1 Cyclobacteriaceae bacterium | reverse complement strand
TTCAACCGGGCACATTGGTTTTTGCCTGGATTTTACGGAATCAAGAAAATTTCTTCTATGGTCATTACTTATAGGCAGCCTGATTTCATTTGGTCCAATGACACTTGTCAAAACGGACCTGGGATGTGCATCAATTGATAGTCTGGAAACAGAAATCCACCCTTCACTTCCCAGGAATAGAATGCCCATTGAATGTAAATTATACTCAGGATATTTGTTTCGCGCAGAAATATGATCTGTATAAATAAGCTGTACTCCATTTTCATAGGTGTGGATGGTTTCCCATTCCTTAATGGTATCAAACAATCCATCTTCGACTATTTTACCTGTCCCTTCTATCTCCACTGGTCCACTTCCATCAGCATCGAGCGCCCACTGAACACAATCGATATCATGGATGCCATAAGCGCCTGATATGCAGCCCAGGGAATAATCATAAATAAGGGTAAAGTGCCTGGTACACCTGACTTTGGTGAATGGAGAAACAGGAGCAGGCCCCAGCCACATATCATAATCAAATCCTTCTGGAATTGGCTGTTCCGGCTGGACAGGCACCTGGCTGTATCCTGCAGATCCAACGATGACACGCTCGAGTTTTCCAATTCGTTCATTTCTCACCAATTCACAAGCCCTGCGATACCGCTCATCTGACCGCTGCTGGGTTCCATGCTGAAACACGACTCCCGAACGGTTCACTGCATCCTTCACCGCCTTTGCTTCATTAAAGTAGCGTGTGAGTGGCTTTTCATAATACATGTCTTTGTGGTGCAGGGCGGCCTCAATTCCGATGAGGGCATGCCAGTGATCAGGAGTAGCGATAAGCACTGCATCAATATCCTTGTGACTTAGAAATTCTCTGAAGTCATTTTTAACAAAACAATCCTTATTTCCATACTTATCATCAACCAACGATTTTGCCCGTAATCGATGCTCCTCTCTTACATCGCAAATTCCCCTGACATGAACGTCTTTATATTCGAGAAATCTCTGAACATGGCCAGTTCCCATACCTCCAACGCCAATGAAACCCATATTAATTTTATTGGATGGACTGATTTTTCCATTCAAACCCAATACTGAGGAGGGAACGATCATTGGTGCTGCCAGAGTTCCTGCAGTAGAAACCAGCGACTTTTTGAGGAAATCCCTTCTTTTAGTTTTCTTTTCCATGGCGGGATTAGTATTTATATGCGGCAATATTGATGACCGTCTTATCGAAAAATTTCTTGCTATTTTGAATGTCGGCCAACGATTTTCCCCAGTTATATGAATACTCTAAACCGATAAGGGAAGGTTTCAATTCCATTTCTGACATTAATTCAAACATTTTCTTCAGCTTAGACGAACCGGTGCCCCAAGCCACATCATGCCCTTCTTTTGCTATGACGTTTAAGTCATGCACCTGGATAGTTATCAGCCGCTTATCCAATACTTTTATCGCTTCAAACGGATCAATTCCATTCCTCACCCAATACCCAATGTCTCCACAAGCGCCAATCAGTCCACTTCTGTTTTCTACTGCTTTCAATAATAATTTTGGATCCCAGTACACAGGTGAAATATCTTTCCCGTGATTATGGATGGCGAGTTTTATTTGGTATTTGATGCAGTATTTTTCTATGACGTCTAGTGCCTCCGGTTTCGGTTCTGAGATAAAAGCTTCAATTCCCATCATCTTTCCAAATTCAAATATTTTTTCGCATACTTTTTCATCTTTTGGAATATCATGGATGTAATAGTTGGTTATCGAAACTCCCGTATTCAGCAATTTTTTCCTGATAAGCAGCAAATCCTCTTTACTAAGATTATAATCAAAGTTTTTATCAATAGTTGAACTCACCTTCTGAACATTTAATCCATCTAAATACCAAATACCCAAATCAGCAGCCTGATCAATGGTTTCGAAAAGTGTTTTATTCTTAAAGGAATATGCCGTCAATCCAAGTCTCCAACCCAATTTTTCCTGAGCAAGAACAGACGATGTCAGTTTGTTGCTCGGCGTAGTCGGTGCAGGGAGATCGCCTAAAATAAACTGTATCGCCCTGAAGTTGTGGTTCAGAATGCGCATATCCCAATTGATGTGTGGATGATGGCCCAGTGAGGTATTAAAGACCTTGCCCTTACCATACGAGCGCACCCAGCTTACCGGAAAATCACCATCCAACTTGCGCTCTGGCAAAAAACGCCTTTTGTCACTCATATCTGTCTTTTCCTTATTGACCGAGAGCAAAATTCTAAGATGATCTCTTGAATATGGATGGGTATATTGGTAAATCTCATCGCTGATACTGAAATCCTGTACGTCAAATCCCTGATTGACCGGATGGTTTCGCTCATCCACAATCATATTAATCCATTCGTGCGTTTTCCACGGGTGACCACCATTTTCATAACCACCCATCATCTCGCCAAATTCAGGAAACTGACCATAGACCGGGTATTGGACAAAAGTAGCTCCCGCTCCTCCATGAATGCCCATTATGCCTCCACCTCCATAGACATAATCTAATAGTGCTTGCCTCGTGTCTTTATTTTCAAACAAAACACCAACTGTATTATTCAAAACTATCCCATCGAATTGGGTCAAAATGTCTTTTGCAAATACTAGTGTATCTCTACTAAAATAGGTTTCGTAAGCACCTGTTTGTTCTCCCATTTTATAAATAGCATAGTTGGCGTAAGGAATGGAGGCATGACCTTTGCTTACTTTTTTTCCATTAATATTCAAGTTGAAAACCAATAGTTTTTTGCTTGATGTCGGCTTTACGATGTATTCTTTAGGTATTGCCCGCTCAATTTGTTGTTGAAAGTTTTTCGGAATCCCCTCAAAAAATGTATCTGCCTTTGATCCTTGGTAAAATGTCTGGGCTCTCAGAATACCAGATGACAGCGATATAAGAATAGCCACAATTAAAAATTTCAATTGCTTTGAAATTGTATAATTAGTTTTCATGAAATTTTGGGTTTATCGTTTTATTTGTTCATTCAAAAAATTGAATCCTGCTTTCACCATTGTATTTAAAGACTTCTATCTGGTCAACTTCATTTGGTATTTCAACCGTTCTGGAAGACGAGGAAAGAAATCCTTGACCATAATACATTTCTTCTCTCACCTTACTTCCCTTAAACTCATAGGTTATAAACCAATCAAGCTTTTCTGCCTTTACGGAATGGCTGTTGATTTTGGTGGCCGGTGCCAACATCTTTAATATGCCACCATTTTCACTTATTATAAAGGCCCTTTCTCCATTAGTCAACACTATTTCAGCTAATGCTTTTTTATCTCCATCGGCGACGAAATTTGAATGTGCCGGTTCGATGGAATCAAAATGAAAACCTCCTTCGTTAATCAACACATTTCCGAAGGAGGCATCATAATATCCTGTGATGCTTTCTTCTTTCATGCTATTACCAACCAATAGAATATCTTTTAAGCCATCACCATTCAAGTCCTTGATAAGTGAACCAAACACAGGTGAGAACTGGACATCGACCGGCAAATCATGAGTTAGAAATGAATTTCCTTCCAGGTTTTCCAGGGTAATTGATTTCAGCGTTTTACCACCTAAATAATATGAATCAGCAAGCTCCTGCTCGGTGAATGAATTTATGAAGGTGGTTTTCCCAAATTGTGTATAAGTCTTAAATCTATTTCTTATGCCTGGAATTAAATCCTCCATTATAGATAATGGATGTACAATGTATTGATGGCCTTCCGAATAATGCGTAATTATTGGATCAAGACTTCCATTGCGATCAAAATCATTGGCATAAATTTCAAGCGGTTTTTCTGACGACGCTTTATAAAATGAATTGAGTCCGTAATTGCCTAACACATAATCTATATCTCCATCATTATCCAAATCAGCACCGTTAATGCTGTTCCACCAGCCGGCCGTATTTTCAAGCTCATACTCATCCGTTTTATCAGTAAACCCCCCATTTTCGCCAATCAATATGGTGATGGGCATCCATTCACCAACCACAATAATATCGAGGTGCGAATCATGATTAATGTCCGTCCACAGTGCGGAAGAAACCATGCCTAACCTGCCCTTTGTGCTACCCAGCAGATCGGAGCGATCAATGAATTTTCCATGATCATTTTGCAGCAAATAGCTTTGAGGGGCAAGGGGATAATTTCTGCCTTCTACTCGTCCGCCAATAAATAAGTCCAAATCCCCATCTTTATCATAATCACCTGCAATCACACACGATCCCGAAGAAGTTATTTTTGGGAGGGCATCAGTTCCGATTGAGAAATTTCCATTCCCGTCATTGAAATAAAGTCGATCCTGGTAGTTTTGGTGATCTTTTGCCCAGCGATATCCACCTGATATCACATACAAGTCGAGATCATTATCATTGTCAGCATCAAAAAGCAACGATCCCACATCATGATAAACGCTATCCTGACTTAGTTTCCGAGCCGAAAAAGTAGCGTTCTCATTTTGAAAGAACAGGTATGCAGGTTTTCGTGTATCTCCTCCAATAAAAAAATCCTCAAACCCGTCATTGTTCATGTCACCCACGCTAATTGACGGCCCGTAATGAGACAAGCTCCGAAGCAATGTAGGCGTAATGTTACCATCCGTATTTTTGATCGCAGCGT
>JAUUZS010000111.1 GCA_030589835.1 Cyclobacteriaceae bacterium | reverse complement strand
TTCCAATAATCAAATAGATTGACATCATCCTGAGATTGTACGGGAAGAGGTGTACATAAAATGAGGGTCAAAAAAAGAAGCAAATGATTTTTCATGTCAGGGTGTTAATTCATAATTTCAGAAAATAAAAGTAAGTATAAAAAAGGAAAGGTTTACCCTTTTCTTTGACCGGAGCTAATGATGAACAAAATCACGATTTACTAATTTTTTTAGTATTTTATCTAAAATATTTAGTAATACTCCCTACCTTTGCACTCATAATGTTTAGGGAGGATGTGTACCAGGTTTACCATAGCGTCAAATGTATCTGCATTGGAAATTGAACTTCAGGCAGAGTTTCAATTTGCTTTTCAGAAAGTGTATAATGCTCATTTCGGCATGGAATTGCCTGTCATTTGCGCTGGGGAAGAAGACAAAATAGTTGCCATGCGTTGGGGCATGATTCCCTTTTGGGCAATAGAGCCAAATCTCAAGTTTCACAATATAAACTCTCCTGCCAGAAATATTGTAAAAAATCCGGTTTACCGGGTTCCGATAAGGCGCAGAAGGTGCCTGGTACTGGCCAATTGTTTTTTTATCTGGACGTACCTCAATGCCAAGCATAAAACCCCTTATGTGGTGTACGACGCCAAACAAAGGATTATGTCGTTTGCCGGAATTTGGGATTCCTGGATCAATGAGGATCAAAGCAAAAGCATCGAGTCGTTTGCCATCATTACCACCCATGCGAACAAACGTTTGCAAAAGTTCACCAGGCAAATGCCTGTGATCGTACCTCCGGGGCGCAGAAGAAAATTCCTTAGGTCATCCATCCATTTGAATGAAGTCATGAGAATGCTTCGCCCTTTAGAATCAGATTCCATGAACCTATACCCGGTTTCAAAACAAGTGAATGATTTCCATAACAACACCAGGGATGTGGTGCTGCCTGTAGGTGACCGCCATTATAAAGAATATGATTATGTGCCAAAAGTTTACCTTAAGCTGGAAGGAATGGGATCGATGAAGGACAATCCGGATCGAACACCGGAAATTAAGATGATGATTTGAGTTCCTTTACCGTGCTTCAAAGGTCATTATCTTTTGCAGCGATGGCAATAAAAAGATAAAAAAAGCATTAAATTTGTTTGTAACAAGAATGTTAAGGAATTGATACGAAATAACTAGCCGTTTTGGCTCTTTCTTTTTTCCTTTCTCATCGTTAAAATTTAAACCGTAGCTATAGCTATGCTTGAAAATTTCGCCTTGATAAAGAAAAAAATATATTCGTCAATTCCGTCAACTTATTTCATAACAATTCCTAAATATGGATTTACAAGCAGACATTAAGTGGATTATTTCTGAATTATCAAATGTAAAAGATCCTGAATTGGTCTCGGCGTTTAAAAGCCTATTAAAATATAGGGAGAAACAAATGAAGAAAGATTGGTGGGACGAAATAAGTGAAGAAGAACGAGATGAGATAAACGAAGGGATTCGACAAATAGAAGACGGAAATGTTATAGCTCATAAAGACGTGATGGAGAATCCCAGGAAATGGAATTAGAAATCATTTGGTCAAAAAGAGCTGCAGCAGGATACTCAAATATCTTATCGTATCTAGATGAACATTGGTCTGAAAAAGAAGTTGAGAACTTTGAACAGGAGATAAAAAGGTTTTTTAATAATCTGAGTATGCAACCTTACATGTTGAAGAAATCAGAAAAAGCGAGTATCAGAAAAGGGCCAATCAACAAACTCACAATGCTTACTTATCGTGTAGATGAAAAAAAACATCAACTTCAGTTAATTACTATTAGAAGTACCAGACAAAAACCAGTGGCTTAATCATTCCTGCTCAGCCAGATATTTCGCTGAGATCCGATCTCCGTTTTGAATGGTTTTGATGCTCCAATCTATTTTCAAGTCCATGATTTCTTTTTCTGTAAGTTGCCAATTAATGGTGTCATCGTTATGTAATTCCTTTATCAGGGACTGCAGCAACAGCGCAACAGACACCGAAATATTATAACTTTCAGAAAATCCAAACATGGGTATTTTCACAAACCCATCTGCCTGATCCAATATCTTTTGTGAGAGCCCGGTATTTTCTTTGCCAAAAAAGAAGGCTGATTTTCTGCTCACATCAAAATCATCCACAAAACAATCCTTTTCATGAGGGGTAGTTGCAATGATGGCATACCCTTGACCTTTAAGCGTATCAATACAGGTTTGCGTGTTATTTTCATTTTTGCTGTAATAGTGAAGATCAACCCATTTTTCAGCTCCCTGGGTCATGCCAACCGCAAGCCGATATCTGTTAATTTCCTCGATGATGTGTAAGTCCTGAATCCCGAAACAATCACAATTCCTAATGAGCGCACTTGCATTGTGATCCTGATAGGTGTCTTCTGCTACTATGGTAAAATGCCTGGTTCGATTGGCGGTAATGTTATCAAATAAAAATTTCCTTCGCGGTGTCAAATAAGATTCAAGGTATTCAAGGTGCTTTTTTTTGTCCATTTCCGGAATTATCGTAATAGTTTAAAAAATTAATACATCAATGTATCGAATATGATATTTGTCATTTTACTAAAGCGAATATCCAACTAATTTACACCCAAATTAAACAATTGAGGACTTTTATTTACGTTCAATTTGTTATCAACTAGACTACAATTTTAAATATCAGTACTATGTGCACAACATGCGGATGCGGTCATCCTGAAGATGAGGTAAAAATACAGAGGCCAGGAGAGGAAAAAACAGCTTCGGAAAATGGATATAAAAATCATGGTCATCACCATCACGAACATGATCATGGTGCACATATTGGGCATACCGCAACATCTCAAATAGACCTGGAAAAAAATATCCTTCATGAAAACGACCTGCTGGCCGAAAGGAACAGAGGATTTCTTGAAGCAAAAAATACCTTTGCAATCAATATGGTAAGTTCTCCCGGATCTGGAAAAACGACCATACTGGAAGAATCGATTAAGCTATTGAAGTCTGAAATGGAGCTTTCGATTATAGAAGGTGATCAGCAGAGCATGAATGATGCAAAACGGATTGCCGCTACGGGGGTGCCGGTAGTTCAGGTGAATACCGGAAAAGGATGCCACCTGGATGCTCATATGGTGCTTCATGCGATAAAAAAACTGGAAATAAAGGAAAATTCAATACTCTTTATCGAAAATGTCGGCAATCTTGTTTGTCCGGCAATGTTTGATCTGGGCGAAAATAAGCGTGTCGTAATCATAAGTGTGACTGAAGGAGAAGACAAACCAATGAAATATCCATACATGTTCGACTCATCAGATATCTGCATTATCAATAAAATTGACCTGCTGCCATATGTGAATTTCAGTGTTGAAAAAGTAAAGGAATACGCCTTGAGGATCAATCATCACCTGAAGTTTTTTGAGCTTTCTGCGACGACAGGAGAAGGAATGGACGCGTGGCTGGATTGGTTGAAATCACAAATTGATTGATATAAATTGATGTTGCTTAGCTTCCATATTCATATCAAAGGAAGAGTGCAGGGAATTGGATTTCGGCCATTTATCTATAAGCTGGCAACAGAAAATGGATTTGACGGATCCGTGTCTAATACCCTGGACGGTGTTCATATTTATATAAATAGTGAAACACTATTAGTAGAAAAATTCATATCACAAATCCGAAACAATACCCCGGAGCAATCCGTGATTACATCGATAGATTATGAGGAGATCCCTTATAGATCGTATAGCGATTTTTCAATTGTCGATAGCGATTTGGAAGGAACACCAGATCTCCTTATCACTCCGGATTTTGCGATTTGTGAGCGATGTAAGGCCGAATTAAAAGACCCAAATAACAGAAGGCACCATTATCCATACATTACCTGTACAGCTTGCGGGCCACGGTTTTCGATCGAAAAAGGCCTTCCTTACGACCGTGACCAAACCAGTATGGATTCCTTTGAGATGTGTCAGGAATGTGAAATTGAATTTTCAAATCCACTAAATGATCGATTTTATTCTCAAACAAATTCCTGCACCAATTGCAAAATCAGTCAATGGGTGGTAGATGGTAAGGGTCAAACGCTAGCAATAAAAGAAGAAGAAATAGTTGATTTTATCAGCAATCAAATCGAAAAGGGCGCAATCGTATCTGTGAAAGGAATCGGGGGGTTCCTGCTAATCTGTGATGCTGAAAATGAGCAAACTGTTAACGAACTAAGAAAGAAAAAGCATCGCAAAAAAAAGCCATTTGCCCTATTGTATCCTGACGTGGATCATGTGAGGGATAACTTTCATATTTCTAAAGAAGAGTTAAATGAACTAAGAAGCTCAGCTTCTCCAATAGTTCTGCTAAAACAAAAAGAGGGAGACAATGCCGGCTCACTTATGCCCCATATCGCGCCTGGCCTGGATCGTCTGGGTGTCATGCTCCCTTATGCGCCATTGCTGATTTTGATCGCCGAGAAATTAAACAAGCCACTACTTGCCACCAGTGGCAATCAAAAAGGATCGCCAATCATCTATAAAAATGAAGAAGCGGTAAAATCTTTAGGCAAATTTGCTGATTATTTTTTACTTAATAACCGGGACATTCAAATCCCACAGGATGATGCTGTGGTTAAATTTTCCCCTGCAACTCAAAGAAAAATCATGATTCGCAGGTCAAGGGGCTACGCTCCGGGATTTTTGCAAAATGCCGTGGATTCCACCTTGGAGGAAGATGTACTGGCAATGGGCGCTTTGCTTAAAAGTACGTTTTGCATTTGGAGCAATGACCGTTGCCATGTCTCCCAATTCCTTGGCGATACCACAGAATTTGATGCACAAATAAGCTACGAGCGTACCTTAAATCATTTTCAACAGCTCCTGCGGTTCAAACCCGAGATAATATTGGCCGATAAACATCCTGCATATTTTTCGACACAATTGGGGAAAGAATTAGCAATCTCCCACAATTCATCTATAGTTGAAATTCAACATCACGATGCACATCTGTGGGCAGTCCTGGGTGAGAATGACCTATTAAACTCAGAAGAAAAAATACTCGGGGTTGTGTTTGACGGAACAGGAATGGGAAATGATGGAGCTGTATGGGGTGGTGAGTTTTTCAGTTTTGAATTTGGCGAATTGTCACGAACCAATCAACTAAAATACTTCCCGCATATATTGGGCGATAAAATGTCCAGGGAGCCAAGGCTTTCCGCACTTTCATTTCTGCACTCATCAGGTAATAATACTGCAATTTTGAAAGATGTGTTTTCAGAAGAAGAGTTCGAATTATATGTAAAAGTGCTTGACAAATCCACCCTTCAAACTTCAAGTATGGGTCGTGTTTTTGACGCCGTTTCCAGCATCCTTGGCTTATGTCAAAAAAATACATATGAAGGGGAAGCCGCAATGTACCTGGAATGTCTGGCTCAAAAATATTGCGACCGAAATGGTGGATATCCTGAAGGGTATATTCCTTTGCTTTCATCTGAAGAATCAATTGATCTGGGAGAAATTTTAAGGGCAATACTACAAGACATTGCTTCCGGTATGGAAGCGGGAAAAATTGCAGCGAAATTCCATAGTACAATAGTCATGATTATTGAGGATATTGCCAGTAAATCAGGAGTTCGTTCCATTGCATTCAGTGGAGGTGTTTTTCAGAATGGCTTGTTGGTGGATATGATTGTAGAGCACCTTGATAAAAAATTCAATCTGTATTTTCATCAGGATTTGTCTCCAAATGATGAATGTATAAGTTACGGTCAATTGGTAGGATATTTCCAATCAAAAAAAATCAAAAAGAGCAAGGAATTAGTTCAATCTAAAAATATTATATAACCATGTGTCTAGCAATACCAGGAAAAATAGTTTCAATCCGGAATACGGAAGACCCCTTGTTTAAAAGCGGGAAAGTTTCATTTGATGGAGTCCTCAGAGAAATAAATTTTGCCGCAGTTCCCGAAGCAAAAGTTGGCGAATATGTATTGGTACATGTTGGGATGGCACTGAGTGTGATCGATGAAAAAGAAGCCTTGAAAACCCTGGAATATTTTAAAGAAATCGATGAGCTCAACAATGAGAGATATAATAATTCACTTTCTGATCCCGATTGAGCCATGAAATATTTGGATGAATATAGGGATGCTGATCTCGTAAAAAAATATCTGGAAAAAATACATCAGGTGGTAACGAAGTCGTGGTCGATTATGGAGATTTGCGGTGGACAGACACACAGCTTAGTGCGAAACGGAATTCTTGATTTATTGCCGGAAAAAATCACAATGATTCATGGCCCCGGATGTCCCGTTTGTGTAACTCCGGTAGAATTAATTGATCAGGCCATACAAATTGCCCAAACACCGGATTGTATCTTGTGTTCTTTTGGGGATATGTTGAGAGTGCCGGGCACAAAGCTTAGTTTACTGAAAGCAAAGGCGGAAGGCGCTGATGTTCGGGTTGTATATTCGCCGATAGATGCGGTGAACATCGCTAAAAAAGAAAAAGATAAGAACATAATATTTTTCGCAGTAGGCTTTGAAACAACTGCCCCGGCAAATGCCCTTTCCGTATTGCAGGCTAAAAATTTGGGGCTGAATAATTATTTTTTGCTGACATCGCATGTATTGGTTCCACCGGCTATGAAAGCCCTTCTGCAGGATGACGAAACCAATATTGATGGCTTTCTGGCAGCGGGCCATGTGTGTACGGTTATGGGTACGAATGAATATCTTCCTATAGTAAAAACCTATCATATTCCGATTGTAGTTACCGGATTTGAACCTGTAGATCTGATTCAGGGTTTGTGGAACTGTATTGTGCAGCTAGAAAAAGGAGAAGCCAAACTTGAAAACCAATACGCCAGAGTGGTATCGGAAGACGGTAATAAAAATGCCAAACAACTCGTCAATAAAATATTTGAAGTCACTGATCGGTCGTGGAGGGGAATTGGTCTGTTGCCAAACAGTGGTTTGGGATTGAACATGGAGTTTCAACAATTTGATGCAACGTTTAAATTTGAGCTTGATGAAAATAAAACCACCACTCAAAATGCATGCATCGCCGGGGAGATTCTAAAGGGATTGAAAAAGCCCAAAGAATGTCCTGAATTCGGTTTATCCTGCACACCTGAAAATCCTTTGGGGGCACCGATGGTGTCATCGGAAGGCGCATGCGCAGCGTATTATAACTATTCGAGTTAGCGTGAAAAAACGAAAAGGGAGTGTTTGGAAATTTTGATATAACAGGACTAACATAAAATAATTATCTTTGTTTTAGATGATAGATATCGAGAAACAAATAGAATATTGGAAAACAGGTGCACAAGACGATTTGGAATCAGCCAAGATTTTGATTGAAAAAAATCGTTTACTGCATGGATTGTTCTTTTGCCATCTTGTTATTGAAAAAGCAATAAAAGCTCATGTTGTAAAAAAGACAAATGAAATTGCTCCCCGATCGCACAACCTAATATATTTATCAGAAAAAGCCAATCTGGAATTCTCTGATGATAATGAGATTTTTCTGGGCATATTGATGAAATATCAGCTACAAGGAAGATATCCGGACTATAATCCAATTATTCCTGAAAAATCCAAGGTGATCAATTATTTAGTCAAAACTGAAAAACTATCGAAATGGCTAAAAGAGAAGTTATAGAATTATTGAAAGAGTATATTACTTTATTGAACTCTGCAGGCATTTCTGTGAGCAGAGCTTTTTTATTCGGGAGTTATTCCAATGATACTGCAACAGATTCCAGCGATATTGATATCATGATTGTATCCGATAAATATGATGAAACCGATGATATCGCTATTGGCAAAACCTGGAAATTGACGCGAAAAATTAATACCAAGATAGAGCCATTTTTAATTGGCATAAAAAAATTCAATGATGATAATTCGTCACCATTGGTAAGTATGATCAAAACTCGGGGCATTGAGATTAATCCATAAATCAAATGCATTGGAATAGTGAGCACAATAATCTGCTTTTTCAGAAAATTTCATTTATCCCTATACGTAATAAATTATGAATGACAAAAGCCTCAGATTTTCATGTCCTATGCCTGATTTTGATTTTGACACCATTACCCTCGGTCATGGAAGCGGTGGTCTTTTAACCAACAAATTACTGGAGCAGGGAGTATTTAGCCTCCTTTCTAATGAATATTTAGATCAGCAACGCGATGGTGCGATTTTTCAATTGAATGGGAAAATCGCTTTTTCTACAGATAGTTTTGTAGTCTCCCCAATTTTTTTCCCTGGTGGCAATATTGGTGATCTGGCTATGAACGGCACCATGAATGACCTCGCCATGTGTGGGGCTGTTCCAAAATTCATTTCGCTTGGGCTGATCATCGAAGAAGGCCTTAAAGTTGAAGAATTATGGAAACTGCTTGAATCCATAAAATTTATATCTGATGCCTTCAACGTAAAGGTGGTCACCGGCGACACCAAAGTAGTGGAGCGCGGAAAAGGAGATAAAATATTTATAAATACTTCCGGGATTGGCGAAGTTAAATCGCAAGCCAAAATAGGAATGGAATACATTCAGGAAGGCGATCATGTGTTGGTTAGCGGGAATATTGCCACACATGGAATGGCCATTATGTCGGTTCGGGAAGGATTGGAGTTTGAAACAAGCCTGGAAAGTGACACCCAGTATATCGGAGAGGTGTCCTGCAATCTGATTGACACTTTCGGTGATAAGATTCGGTTTTTGCGCGATCCCCCACGTGGGGGATTGGCGACCGTACTCAATGAAATAACTTCAAAACTTGGATTATCCATCGAATTGGAGGAGACTTTAATTCCTGTGTTGCCAGAAGCAAAAAGCGCCTGTGAGTTGTTGGGGCTCGATCCGGTTTATGTAGCGAATGAAGGCGTTTTTATTACGGTGGTATCACCTGAGATTTCTGATGAAGTATTAAAAATCATGCAGGAAAATCCAAAATGCACAAATGCATCTTTTATAGGAAAAGTAACTTCCAGCTATCCAAAAAAGGTAATTGTAAAATCAGGAATTGGAGGACGGAGGGTCGTATCTATGCTAATCGGGGAGCAATTGCCCAGGATATGCTGATCTCTACACCAGTAGATTCATTTTATAAAGTTCCTATCTCATAGGAAATACGGATAGCAAAGGCCCCTTTTTCAGCATCAGGACCATAACCGACAAATGCTCCGATTCCCAATCCCCCATAGAAGTAATTATAAATTTTCATGCGCAATAGGTTATTAAGCATTATTCCTGTCTCGATATATCCTCCCTGATAATCCCTGACTTCAATATTTTCATGGATCTCCCTTCGCCCCTCAATTTTTCCCCACCCAAGGTTCAGTGCAATGGCAAGTTCAGGCTTGAATTTGGCTTTTTTAGAAATCACATTCCCAAAATTGTAGTTGATGAAAGAGTGGGCATAGCGGTCGGTAAAAAAACCGTATAACTTCATGGTTTGGAAGGCATTGTGAATGATGATACCTGTGAGTTTGAATTCCGTTCCCGGACCTCCATACATAATCGGGTAGGGCTGGTCCATAGTCATAACCCCGCTTTCCAAAACGACATCCAACTGGTCCTGACGATTTATCCTGATGTTAGAGTTTAATCGGGCATTTAATTTCCAATAGTCAAAATCGCCTCCCGCATCTGTATCAAATCCTTTGGTGAAATTCAGGAATAGATTGCCTTTAACACGTTTTTTTCGAAGCAGGATGTTCCTCAGATTGGGATTATCGGAAAAGGGTGTGCCGACATTAAACAGGAAGGATGTT